>JAUPLS010000151.1 GCA_030836805.1 Campylobacterota bacterium
CTGTTCCGAGGAACAGAAGCCATGAGGGTTTTATACGATTCAGGAAACTCGCCTTTGCAGTCTGTACAGTTAACAGGCAAAGATAGTGCATATTTTAGGGCTGATATAGAAGGGAACACTATTTCTGTAAAAGTGAATCAAACTCTTTTAAGCTATATCACAAAAAGAGCGTATGAGCTACAGTTGCAGGTATCAAATCTTACAGATACAAGCAATATAGTTTGCCTATCATTTTGCAGGTATCAGATAGAAGGGATATTCCTAAACTAAACGATACGCGTCTATATGTAAATGAAAATGCTATCGCCGGTACGGTCATAGGAAAAGTCAATGTTGTTTCTGACGGTTATAGCCCTGTCACTCATTTTATTATACAAAAGCCATATTCCTACAATATATGGCCGGGCGGATATTTTATGATCGATGCCAATGGGACTATAAGGGTAGGAGAAAATGCTGCGCTTGACTATGAAGGCAGAAGTTCATATTCGGCTTATATAAAAGCTGTGAATGCAATGGGGGAAAGTCAATTAAAATATATTTCTGTCAACCTGAACAATATGCCGGACGTGTCGCCTTCTTTTACGGATACTTCGATGTTGGAAATCAAAGTAAATAAAGCGGCTCAGCCAGGCACTGTACTGGGAAGCTTAATCTTTTATGGTGGAGATAACCAAGCCACCACTATAAAACTTGATCCTCGTTCACCTTTTGAAGCAGTGCTGTACAATTACGAAAGTGCAAATATAAAGATAAAAGATTCATTGAGAGATATGCAAGTTTATGAGTATTATCTAACAGCTATAGTGAGCAATAGTGTGGGGGACAGCAATGAAAAACCGATTCATATCACAGTAAATCGAGAGTCTTATGAGTTTTCAGCGCTTGAAGGTACTTACAATACTGTCATTGGAAAAATTGACTTTGGTACAGAGGCGGTACGAAGCGTTGCTTTGCCTAATGATAATACTAATCCCATTAGAAACTATTTTACATTAGATAATAATGGAACTTTATCAACCATTCCATATCGAAATAAAATAAAAACTTTAAATCATGCAGAAAGAAGCCAGTTTTCGTTTACAGCCACAATAGTATACGAAAATGGTACAAGCAAAGATATCGGTATCACCATTAATGTTCTCAGCAGAATCATATCCAACCTTGATACTCCGGGGGCCGCAAAGAAAACCATACTCAACAAAGAAGAAAACAGAGCATATATCGCAGACCATAACTATGGACTGCATATTGTAGATATTACAGATATTTATAATCCTAAAATGATTTCATCATTAGATACAGACGGTGCGGCAAATGATCTTGTTCTCTCTGCTGATCAACAGTATATCTACCTGCTGGATGTTGGCAAGGGATTGAAAATTGTAGATATCAGTGATGAGGCCAATCCTTATGTGGCCGCAAAAGTGCCATTGGCAAGCTATTCGTACAATATCTCTCTTTCATCCGATGGAAATCGTGCTTTTGTGTCTCATGGAAGTTACGGTGTTGAAGTCATTGACCTTACCGATCCTGTTTCTCCACAAATTATTACAACTATCGGTTTTCTGGGTACATATGAAGAAAATTACGGTCATCTCATGGACTCGTATGCATATGATGTTTCAGTATCCAAGAATGGAGATGTCCTTTTTATTGCCGATTGGGTATATGGTTTGCAGGTCATTGATATTGCCGATTTATCTGCTCCCGTGAGTATATATTCCGGTAGCTATTATAATTATACATGGGATAAAGTACTTGTTGATGAGGAGAAAAAAATCGTTATCCTACATTCTTTCGAAAATGGGACTTTTTATAAAGTATTTGACATTTCAGATTTATCAGATATCAATGCCTTTAAAACAATTTCTGACAGTGATACTGTTCCTGATGAAAGCATTAAAGCGTTAAATAACAAATTGGCTTTTGGCGGTTGGGATAGCCTGATTGCCTATGACTTTACAAATCCTGTTTCACCGATAAGAATCGCATCTATAGGATCCCTGCGCAGCAATAATGTCCTAATCAGAGGTTCAACGGCCTTTGTGGCAAGTGGTACATCCGGATTGACAATTATCAATCTAGAAGGCATTGATCAGCCCAAACATGCAGAGCCTACGCTGCTTGAAAGTTTCATCAATATAAAAGAAAGCAATATATCTACAGTTCAGGCGGGGGACAACATAGGACGTATAAAGATTTGGGAAAGCGGGGATAGCCCCATAGCATACTCATTTCTGGATCAATATAGAGACTCCTACGGAAGTCCGGTCTGTGACAATAAAACATGGGAATGTGATGCATATGATGAGTTTAGTTATTTTGACATTGACTTGAACGGTTCTATTTCTATAAACAATATCGAAGCGTTAAACTATGATACCATGGGCAACCGGGCCGTCTTTGCAGCTTATGCAGAAAATGAAAATGGGCATCAAAGCAATCAGGCAAAAATAACAGTCGTTATCAACGAAGATACAGACTGGACGCTTAAATTTCAAAAGAGTATTATTAAAATTGACGCCAATCTCTCTATAGGTGCAAGTATCGGCAATGTGATGCTTAAAAAGAGTCAACGTGAAATTTTTTGGATAAAAATTTATGACCATGATGAAGATTATTGTTACGGGCCGGGCATGATCGGGGCTAATGGTTGGGATATCGGCTTAACGGATGATCCATATAACAGATATGGGAACTTAAATCATTATTGCCATGAAAATAGTTACTTTGAAATTACAAAAGAAGGAGAAATACACATAAAAGAAACTCCGCTGCCGGGGCATTATGTCTTGCATATCGTAGCCGAAGACAGATTTGGCCTGAGATGGCTGGAAAAGCAAGAGATCGAAGTTTTGACTCCCTGAGGGGGATTTATACATTTTTCATAATACCCTTAGCCGAAATTTGATATAACTTCATTTTAATAATTTACTCTTAAAGAGAGTTAAAGGAATAACATGTCATACGCAATGGAAACATTTGACCCTGAAGTATTTGAGGCGATCAGTAACGAGCTTGAAAGACAAACAAACCATTTGGAAATGATTGCAAGCGAAAACTTTACGCTCCCCGCAGTGATGGAAGCCATGGGTTCGGTACTTACAAACAAATATGCAGAAGGCTACCCGGGCAAACGATACTACGGCGGATGTGAATTTGCGGACAAAGTAGAACAGCTTGCGATTGACAGAGCCTGTGAGCTTTTTGACTGTAAATATGCCAACGTACAGCCCCATTCGGGAAGCCAGGCCAATAGCGCAGTATATGCGGCACTACTCAAAGCCGGAGATAAAATTTTAGGAATGGATCTAAGTCACGGCGGACATCTTACACATGGTTCTAAACCGAGTTTTTCAGGAAAAAACTATCATAGTTTTACCTATGGTGTAGAACTAGATGGACGCATTAACTATGAAAGGGTGATGGATATTGCCAAAATTACACAGCCAAACATTATCGTATGCGGGGCATCTGCCTATGCAAGAGAGATCGATTTTAAGAAATTTAGGGAAATTGCAGATGCGGTAGGTGCAATTTTATTTGCCGACATTGCCCATGTTGCCGGTCTTGTGTGTGCAGGGGAACATCCAAGTCCATTCCCTTATGCAGACGTTGTAACAACCACAACCCACAAGACACTTGCCGGACCGCGAGGCGGTATCGTCTTGACCAATGACGAGGAGATTGCAAAAAAGATTAATTCTGCGATATTTCCCGGACTTCAAGGGGGGCCGCTTGTTCATGTTATTGCAGCCAAAGCGGTAGGATTTAAACATAACCTAAGTGATGAATGGAAGATCTATGCAAAGCAAGTCAAAGCCAATGCAGCTGTGCTTGCGGATGTGCTGATGAAAAGAGGCTACGATATAGTCTCCGGGGGCACAGACAACCATCTTATACTGGTTTCTTTTTTAAATAAAGAATTTTCAGGGAAAGACGCAGATGCAGCATTAGGGGCTGCTGGAATCACCGTCAATAAAAACACTGTTCCGGGCGAGACAAGAAGTCCTTTTGTTACCTCAGGTATTCGTATCGGTTCTCCTGCGCTAACAAGTAGAGGCATGAAAGAGAAAGAGTTTGAAATCATTGCCAATAAAATTGCGGATGTGCTCGACAATATCAACGATACCTCACTCCATGCAGCAATTAAAAAAGAGATGAAAGAGCTTGCTTCACACTTTGTAATTTATGACAAACCAATTTACTAAGGCGCATACCATCGAAATTTTTGATCTTACGCTTTTTGACGGCTACTACTTCATCAAAAGAAACGCGATTGTTGAAAAAATCATATTCGACAATCGTACTTTCTATGCTAAATTTGAACGCATCAATGCCCCTCTGACGCCTCTGCTGTTTCAGCAGCATCTCAATAAAGAATATACGATTGCCGTCCCTTTACTTAAAGACAACCGCACCAACTATCTGGTGCTTGAATACAAAGGTGAAGAGCACAAAAGGTTTATTCCTCTCGTAAAACATCTTTTAAAAAATTTGAACATTAACATCTATTATTTCTTTCAGGGTAAAAATGAAGAGAAAATACAAGTGTTCATAAAAGCGGAAAACATAACACTTGAAGAAGCCGATAAAACACTTCTGAAAATCTCCGATGCACTTAAAACCAAACTCACCAAAAAATGGAAATGCCTGCCCTCCTCTTCTTTGCCTGAAGCCTACAATATCGTTACGCTGCCTTATAAAGTTTTGTGACAAAAAACATTACCGCAATGCCGTCTGCCTATTCTCAAAACAGTATATCTTCTTTACGAATAATTTTGTATTGCCCTTCTTGCAAATCGCCGATCTCTATATTTGCAAATTGTTTTCTATGCAGCTTTACCACCTTGTTTCCCACTGCCGCAAACATTCTTTTGACCTGATGATATCTTCCCTCAGTAAGCTCTACGGTTGCATTATAGGGGTCTATCATGGTTAATTTTGCACTCATGCAGGGCTTATCATCTCCGCGCAACATAAGTGTACCAGAGGAAAAAATTTCGGCCTCCACACCCTGCAATGGTGACGCCAAAGTTACTTCGTAAACTTTAGTTATATGTTTTCTGGGTGAAGTAAGCGCATGGTTAAGTGCTCCGTCGTCTGTAAGCAGTATCACGCCGGTAGTATCGCTGTCAAGTCTGCCTATGGTAGAAATTTTAGGGTTTCTACGCTGCCATCTAGGAGGCAAAATAGAATAAATAAGCCTGCCGGCATCATCATGAGAGCAAACATAATGCATAGGCTTATAAAGCACAATAATAAGTGTTTGGGGATCAAGCGGTTCACCATCGATGGTGATATCGGCATGATTGACTTTTTGTTTGACATCTTTTGAAACAACTCCACATACTGCAACATGACCATTTTTGATAAGATTCTGCACCTCTTTTCTGCTGCCATACCCCAAAGAGGTGAGTATTCTGTCCAATCTATCCAAGTCTAACTCCATTGTGATTTGCAGCAAGTCTATCTAAAATGAGATTAAAAATATATTGCAGTTTAATGTTCATACATCACTGTTTTACGCCTTTTAGAACATCATCGGATTAAGAAGTTCATGGCGCGATAAAGTTTTATATAGATAAATATGATATAATAAATCGAAAATTATACTTGGAGAATCTTCCCTTATGAACCATCACAATCTTGACGATTTGATCATCGATAATATTGATCCAAAAAATAGTAAAATGAAAGGTCTTTTGACTATTATTGCGCTTATCATTGTTATTTTGATCGTAGCTATTATCCTTACGAAAATTATACTCAAAGATCCTAATACACAAAGAATCGCCTTGGAAGAAAACAATACAGAACTTATTAGTCCAGAACTTACTCTGCAACACGCCGCAGAAACGCAGGAATCCAAAAAAGATACCGTCTTGCCTGCCGTGCCTGCCCAAGAAGAACCAAAAAAAGATGAAATGTCGCTTTCCACCCAAGAGGTTTCCCCGCCTGCACAAGAGTCTGCCGTGCCAGCAGAAAGCCAACCAGCCCAAAGCACTCAAAAAACAGAAATAGTTTCCAAAATAGTTGAACCCGACGAAGAATTGTCCGAATATACAGCAGCAGAAACCATGGAAGACGAGCCCAAAGAAACAGTCGCCCCAGAAACAGCACCTGCACCTTCCAAGATAACAGAAAAAATAATAGCACAACCTGTACCGGAAGAACCTGTGGCAACCCCAAAATCTCCTCAGTCACCGGCCACATCTTCGCAATATTATATTCAGGTCGGCTCGTTCAGATCAATGCCCAGTGCACAGTTTTTGAATGTTATCAAAAATAGCGGTTTTGAATACCACATTATCCCTGAACCTTTAAACGATACCAAAAAACTGCTCATAGGGCCGTACGAAAGCCGAAGTGAGGCAGATGCTGCAATCATACGGGTTAAAGACCGCATCAATAAAAGTGCATTTGTGATAAAAAAGTAGATATAGTATGAAATATAAAACTTTTCTTTTTGACCAGCTGACTCCTGTTGCCTTGTACGGAAAGATAAAAAGTCTTTTTCCCAACGAAGTGACCATGCTTTTTGAAAGTGTTGTCAATACAAGCGATGGAAATTTCAGTTTTATCACAATCGGGGCACAGGAGCGCCTTACCTATAAAAACAACACAACAACCTACACCGATACATCCGGCACAGAAAAAGTTTTGCATGAAAATCCTTTTTCATTTTTAAAAACATACTATCAAGCCGTGAATAAATCAAGCTTCCAAGCGATAGCATCTAAGCTCGGGTTTTCATTTATAGACGGATTTATAGGATTTGTGGCTTATGATATAGTAAGGGTGTTTGAGCCAACGCTTGAAAAAAGTATGGGGCAGTTGCCTGATCCTCTCAACACGCCTGATCTTGACCTTGTACGCCCAAAAATCATTGTAGCCTATTCACATAAAAATGCAAAAATCACTTTCATTTTAAACGATGAGCGCATGTCAACTTCCCTGCAAGAGATCGAAACAATGCTAAAATCTGCATTTATGCCGATGCCCCTAAATCCCATAAAGTTGGAAGGAGAAGGAAGCTTTAGTATTGAAGAAGAATGTTTTAAACAATTGGTTGAGGAATCTAAAGAAAGCATAAGAAGCGGTGACATTTTCCAAATTCTTCTTTCCAACCGTTACACACAAAAAGCCGAGATTGATCCTCTGAGTTTCTATCGGGTCTTGCGTTCAAAAAATCCTTCACCTTATCTTTTTTTGCTTGATTATGAAGATTTTTCCATTTGCGGCTCTTCACCTGAAGTAATGGTTCGACTTACAGAAGGGGAGATACTTCTCCGCCCTATCGCAGGAACAAGAAAGCGTGGCAAAAGTCACCGCAGAGACAAAGAGCTTGAGATTGAAATGCTTTCTGACCCCAAGGAGTGCGCAGAACATTTAATGCTTGTGGACTTAGGGAGAAATGATGTGGGTCGTGTTGCAAAAACAGGAACTGTCAAAGTTACCGAGATGATGCGTGTAGAACGCTACAGTCATGTGATGCATATGGTTTCCGATGTTGAAGCCGTTCTTCAAGAAGATAAAGATATGTTTGATCTCTTTGCTGCAACATTTACCGCAGGAACCATGACAGGTGCACCCAAAATAAAAGCCATGGAGCTGATTGCGCACTATGAAAACCTAAAACGCGGTTTTTACAGTGGAAGCGTTGGCTACTTTTCATTCAATGGGGATATGGATTCAGCCATTGCCATACGTACCGCGCTAATCAAGCCTGACAGCATTACTTTCCAGGCAGGAGCAGGTGTTGTTGCTGACTCTAAACCCGAACTTGAGTACCTTGAAGTAAAAAACAAACTGGGGGCGCTTATGGCGACTCTCAAGGAAATGGAAACTCTCTAGTTATGAAACAGCTCTTCGCTATCTTTGGCAATCCGGTTGTGCATTCCAAATCGCCGCTCATGCATAATCTTGCCTTCAAAAGGTTAAAATACCCTGCGTGCTATACGCGCTATCTGCTTAGAGACGGGGAACGACTCAGGGAGGCTTTTTTTTCTTTAGGCCTAAAGGGTGCCAATGTTACCGTGCCCCACAAGGAAGCAGCCTTCAAGGCTTGCGATGTATTGGACCATTTTGCCCAAAAAGTAGGCGCGGTCAACACCATTGTGGAACGGGGAGGCAAACTCTATGGATACAATACCGATGCGCCGGGTTTCCTTAAGACAATCAAATCCTTTCCTCAGGTCAAAACCGTTCTTTTTTTGGGAGCCGGAGGTACGGCAAAAGCAACTGCTATGATATTGCGCGACTCAGGATATGGAGTAACGCTTCTAAATCGAAGTGCCGAACGACTAAAATACTATGAAGAAAAAGGGTTTGAAACCTATACGTTCGAAAACTTTAAACCAAAAACCTACGACCTTGTGGTCAATATGACTTCAGCAGGCCTGGAAAATGATTTTCTTCCCGCACCAGAAGAGATACTTGAAAAGGCGGTTTCTTCTTCAATGGCTTGCATTGATGTTATCTATGGCAAAAACACGCCTTTTTTGCAATGGGCCAAAACCAAAAATAAACCAACAAAAGACGGCAGCGATATGCTTCTTTATCAAGGGGTGATTGCTTTTGATTATTTTACCGATCATCGTTTTACGCAAACAGAGATTGAACTGCACATGAGAAAAGCATTTTTACTCTGAAGCATTACCTATTTGACTTTAATTAACCTTTTATGCATAAAATAAGAAGAAATATTATCGAAAGGCTGGCAGATGATCAATATTCTTATGATCGAAGATGATGCAGAATTTGCTGAACTTTTAAGCGAGTACCTTGCGCAGTACGATATAAAAGTTACCAATTATGAAGATCCCTATTTAGGATTGAGTGCAGGTGTTAAAAAATACGATCTGCTTATTCTTGATTTGACGCTGCCCGGAATGGACGGGCTTGAAGTGTGTAAAGAAGTTGTACAAAAATACAATATTCCCATCATTATCTCTTCAGCCAGATCAGACATTAACGATAAAGTGCAGGGTTTGGCGCTTGGGGCAGATGACTATCTTCCCAAACCCTATGATCCCAAAGAAATGCATGCCAGAATCACCTCTTTGCTTAGACGTTATCATAAAACGCAACAAGGGGAAGATGTTCCTAAAAGCGATTTTGAAATCAAAGGTGATACTATTTATTTCAAAGGAGAAGCTCTTTTCTTGACCCCTGCAGAATTTGAAGTTCTCTCGCTCCTTGTTAAACACCAAGGCATCACTCAGTCACGTGAACAAATCATTAATACCTCCCAGACTATGAGCATCGACTCACAAGGAAAAAGTCTAGATGTCATCATTTCAAAAATACGTTCAAAGCTTGATGATCCCAAACGTATCCAGGCAGTACGCGGCGTTGGATACAAACTCGTATGAAAAGCTTTACTTCTCTGCGCAGCAAGATTAATCTTGTTTTTTCTATTGCCTTGCTGCTGCTTGGTATACTTTTTATTGTATCGATCAAGTATGATCACAATAAAGTCGAAGACCTCACCATGGCACAAGAAAGAGAAATATCCCACTATCTCTATATGTATTTTTTAAAACACGGAAAGATTGATGAAGCTTATCTTGAGGCACAAAACATCTCTATTGTTACAGATAAAGGCCAATTGGTACAAATAGAGCGCTACTTTAAAGACAAAGGCAAATTTAAGCGCTATGCTGTAGACACTTACCGTCTAAAACGTATCATCCTTATCAACAACGACCGATTTAAACTCATTCTTGAAAACAAAAATAAAGCTGTCTTTCCGCTAAAACGTGCGCTTATTTTTTCAACTGTATTTCTTTTGATTCTTGTGCTTTATCTTTGGATCATCAGAAGTCTCAAACCGCTATCGGTACTTAAAGAGAAAATACGAACATTTTCTCAGGGCAATTTAAACATTGCATGTGCCAGCGACAAAGAAGATGAGATTGCTGAAGTTGCCAACGAATTTGACCATGCGGTCAAAATGATACGTGAATTGTTACAATCAAGACAACTATTCTTGCGTGCGATCATGCATGAGCTTAAAACCCCCATTGCCAAAGGCAGACTGGTAAGCGAAATGCTAAGCGAAGAAAAATATAAAATACGGCTGCATAGCATCTTTGAAAGGCTTAATCTTCTTATAGACGAGTTTGCTAAAATTGAAAAAATTACCTCTAAAAACTTTAAATTGGATATTAAATCTTATAAGATGAGTGATCTGGTGGAAGCCAGCATTGATCTGCTGATGATCGAAAATCCAAAACAATTCATCCGCCTAGAGATCAAAAAAGATTATAAACTAAATGTGGATTTTGAACTCTTTACCCTGGTGATTAAAAATTTACTGGACAATGGCATCAAATATAGTATTGACAAATGTGTTACGGTAACTATTGACACAGATTATTTTTTGATCACCAATAAAGCAGAAGCCCTGAAAGAACCTTTGGAAAACTATTTTGGGCCTTTCCATGTTTCCCAAAAAGGTTTAGGGTTGGGGCTTTATATCATAAAGAGTATTTTGGATATCCATCAAATGGAATTAACCTATCGCCATGAAGGGGAAGAAAATATCTTCATGGTGCGTTAAAAAGGTATTATTTGGATATATTGATCGTATCTGAAAGCGTAAACGCAAGCTCCAAAGCTTGACTGGCATTGAGCCTTGGATCACATTGGGTATGATAACGGCTTGCAAGTCCTTCATCCGTGATTGCACACGAGGTACTCCCTGTACACTCCGTCACATCATTTCCCGTCATTTCCAGATGAATACCTGCTGCTACCGTACCCATCTCTTTATGGATGGCAAAGAATTGCTTAACTTCGCTTAAGATATTATCAAAATCTCTAGTTTTAAATCCTGTGGAACTCTTTTCTACGTTTCCGTGCATCGGGTCACATGACCATACTACATTTTTACCTTCATCTTTGACGCGTTTAAGCAGCGCAGGAAAATATTGAGCTATTTTATCTGCCCCCATACGCACTATAAGATTTAATCTTCCTTCTTCGTTGTGAGGATTGAGTGCATCAATAAGCGCTATAAGCTCATCTTCTTGTATGCTGGGGCCTACTTTGACTCCGATGGGATTTTGGATACCCCTAAAATACTCAATATGCGCCCCTTTAAGATCTCTGGTTCTGTCGCCTATCCACAACATATGCGCCGAACAGTCATACCATTCTCCTGTTTCCGTATCGAGTCTCGTCAAAGCCTCTTCATAGTTAAGAAGCAATGCTTCGTGTGAGGTATACACTGTGGTTTGATGAAGCTGGGGCAAAGTATCGCTATTGAGTCCACAAGCAGCCATAAAATTCATTGCATAGTCTATTTTTTCGCTCAATTCATCATATTTTTTTCCCAGAGGATTATCTTTAATAAAATCCAAATTCCACTGATGCACTTTTTTTAGATCTGCCAAACCGCCCCTTGAAAAAGCACGCAAAAGATTGAGGGTGGCTGCTGATTGATTATAGGCCCTGATCATATTATGGGGATTAGGTACTCTGGCTTCTTTGGTAAATTCAATACTGTTGATGATATCCCCCCGATAGCTAGGAAGCATTTCTCCGTTTATCTCTTCAAAATCACTGCTTCTAGGCTTTGCAAATTGCCCCGCAA
>JAUPLS010000152.1 GCA_030836805.1 Campylobacterota bacterium
AATACAATTATCAGGGAAAACAAGATTCCGCTTACTTCATAGATGGTGCCACATTCGACAATATCCCTTTGCAGCTCAGTATTGAACTTGATAAAAAATCCAAATACTTTATTTACATGGACCCAAGCAACACGAGAAAGCAACCCAAAGAACAAGAACAAACCGAAGAGAAGAACCCGATGGGGTTCTTTAATGCCAATGCCATTCCCCTGCTTGACAGCTTAGAGATATTTCAATCTATGAAACTTTATCAGGCGCTCAATCTCTATTTTAAAAACAACTCTTCAAGAGTACTTGTTTTGTCCTCCAGATACCATCCGTTGACAGGAAAATTTTTAGAGCATTTTGGTGCTTTTTTAGATAAAAATTTTCGTATCTACGACTATTACGTAGGTGTTTACGATGGTATCTATCATCTTGCTGAGACAATGAAGAAAAACGGATACTATTCCAATCTGACACAAATTGAACTTATGGATCAATTTAAAAAAAGTCTGGGCATAGATGAAAATCCGGAAGCCATGGCTGCATACAATCTTTTTTTGGAAACAGAGTTCTACTTTAAAAATCCAAAGACGAAGGATAAATTCTCTGCGATCTATAATGCTTTTAATATCAAAAAAGGCGATACAACACGCTATACGATAGATGAATTTAAAAAATTTCTTACTAAGCTTGATGCCGGTTATCTTGAGCCGGCTAAAAAGTCATTTTTAAGTTATGCAAAAAAAGATATTGATCAGTGGTATAAACAGCCGCTAAGAACTGTTATTGGACGCATTACGACGCTTGAAAACGAACGGGCTGCAGCCTATCCGGAATCAACCCCTGTAGCTAAAGTAACAAGCATTGCAGCATGGGCCGGAAGCACTTTCGTAAAAGAAAAAGACGGATTAGACATCTTGCCCATTAATGCTCCTGAGGATAAAGACAAGCGGGTGTTAAGAACCGCGCTGAGACTGCTCCCCGGTGAGATGGCTACAGACGTCAAAAATGGCGGCATCTCCCTGGGGTACAACGCCTATTGGTATAAAAATCTTATGGCCATCAATGGCCTTGAAGCGAAAGCTTCCTACAATTTCAATGACGATACATCGGATTCTGTCCGTATTGATTTAAATGTATTTAATGAGTATGATGATTTCATAAAATTTGGAATGGGAGCTTCGATATTTGGGGAGATGGAGGGTAAATTTTTCGATCCAAATACAGCCTACGGCCTTAACGCCTATATTGACCTTGTAGATATCTTCAGGTTTACTTATGTGCGGAGATTTGGGGATGCACCCCAAAACGACTATTTCTACTTTGGTGTAGAAAATATTCCGAGCCTTATCTATTGGCTAAACCGGTAAAAACCATATAAAAATTGAAGCGGCTTTACTTCTTTTTTTTCCTGGTCATTCTTTCCATCATGTACCACACCGTCCCAATAATAACGAAAAGAATAGCCGGCATCATCCATGGATGCTCTTTTATTTTATCAAAAAATGCGATAAAAACTTCACTGGAATAATAACCCCCCCCGCCAATCACCAATACAAACACAATAGAAGCGAATATATTAAAAAAGACAAACTTTTTAAAATCATATTTAGCCAGTGCCATCGACAAAGGTACAAGTGTTTTGATGCCGTAAATAAATTTTTGAATAAAGATTGCTGAAATTCCGTATTTGCGCATAATAAGCGTTGCCAAAGCGATTTTGCGTTTATGTTTTGCAAAATAAGGGCGCACTTGGTTTTTTTGATATTTTCCAAGGTAAAAAAGAAAGTTATCTCCCATGAAATTAGAAACCGCTGCAACAGCCAAGGCTGTTGCCAAATCCATCCTTCCCAGATAAGACAAAACGCCCGCAGCGGCAACAACCACAAGAGAACCTCCGAAAGAGAAAAATGCGATAGCCAAATAGCCCCAAGTTTCCAGTGATGTTAATGTGCTTTCCAAACCATTATCCTTCTAAAGTAATATACGAATCATATCCAAAATATGCTATAGTTCCTCTCATGATTGAAACACTCTTCTCTCTCGTTTTTGTGTATGTTTTTATTTTTCTTGGATACCTTGCAAAACGCATATTTAAAGAGGATATGAACCCCAAGACACTTACGCTCTTTTCTGTCTATTTTCTGCAGCCGTTCGTAACGGTTTGGGGCTTTAGCACTGCCAAACTTCACACTGAACATCTTTTTGTGCCTTTGATATATTTAGGGATCATTTTTGCACTGCTGCTTCCTACTTTGCTCATTGCCAAAATGCTTTTTGCCGATGCTAAAGAGAGAGCTATTTTTTCTATTGCAGGATTTGTCGGAAACACGGGAAACATAGGTATTCCCCTTGGAATAGCTCTTTTTGGCGAACAAAGTGTTATCTACACAACACTCATTAATATTGCAAATGTTTTTGTAGTCTATATCATAGGTGTCTACATCTACTCAAGAGGTTCTTTCGATATCAAAAGGTCACTTTTAAATATTGTTAAAATTCCCATTATTCCGGCTTCCTTTGTCGCTTTTGTCATCAATATCTACAATATTCCCCTAAGTCCATCCATTCAAGAGTTTTTCAAAATGGGCGCTTACGGAGGCATTGTGCTTCAACTTTTTTTGCTGGGCACATTTCTGCATGGCATTCGTCTCCAAGAGCTGCGGCCAAAACTCTTTGTCGGAACTATTTCGCAAAAATTTATCATCATCCCTGTTGCCGCAGCACTCATCTTGAGCTTGACTTCTCTTCCGCTTTTTGTGCAAGGCGTGGTCTTCATGGAGATGATGGTACCTATTGCCATAGCCAATATCAATCTGGCTTCTCTTTATGACTGCCGTCCAAAAGAAGTCACTTCGCTTATACTTTTAAGCACTCTGCTTTTTATCCCATTGCTTTTTGTGCTCAGCTATGTCATAAATTTTTACTATTTATGATAAAATTAAAATTAAATTTTATTCTGTTTTTAAGACCAAGGCTAAAATAATGCAGCAAAGGATTTCTATGTCAAAAAATACTCTTATCATCGGCGCAGGGGGTGTCGGAAATGTGGTTGCATTCAAGTGTGCAATGAATGTGGACACTTTTGGTAACATTACCCTTGCAAGCAGAACGCTCAGTAAATGCGACGAGATCGCCAAAAATGTCCAAGAACGTCTGGGTGTAGCCATCGCTACAGCACAAGTGGATGCGGACTCTGTTTCTGAATTGATCGAACTCATTAAAAATACGAATGCGGATATCGTCATCAACGTAGCACTTCCCTATCAGGATCTTACAATCATGGATGCATGCAAAGCCTGCAAGGTAGATTATCTTGATACGGCCAACTATGAGCATCCCGATACGGCTAAATTTGAATACAAAGAACAGTGGGCAAGAGACGAAGCGTTCAAGAGCGCAGGCATCATGGGGCTGCTTGGAAGCGGTTTTGATCCGGGAGCTACCAATGTCTTTTGTGCTTATGCGCAAAAACATTATTTTGATGAAATTCATACGATAGACATCCTTGATTGCAATGCCGGAGATCATGGTTACCCATTTGCAACAAATTTCAATCCCGAAATCAACCTTCGTGAAGTCAGTGCCAAAGGAAGATATTGGGAAAATGGATCATGGATAGAGACCGAACCGATGGAAATTATGCAGGTATGGGACTATCCCGAGGTTGGCCCGAAGGACAGCTACCTGCTTTATCATGAAGAGATGGAATCTTTGGTCAAGCACATCAAAGGGCTTAAGAGGATCCGCTTTTTTATGACATTCGGACAAAGCTATCTTACACACATGAAGTGCCTTGAAAATGTAGGTATGCTAGGAATCAAAGAGGTAGAACATAAGGGAATGAAGATAGTACCGATCGAATTCCTCAAAACACTTCTTCCCGATCCGGCAAGCCTTGGGCCTCGCACTAAAGGAAAAACAAATATCGGCATTTTCGCCAAAGGGATCAAGGATGGCAAGCCAAGAACTGTCTACATCTATCAGGTCAAAGATCATGAAGAGTGTTACGCCGAAGTACTCAGCCAAGGGGTAAGCTACACCACCGGCGTGCCCGCAATGATAGGTGCCAAATTGATGCTCGAAGGCAAATGGCAAGGCAAAGGCGTCTTCAACATGGAGCAGTTTGATCCGGACCCTTTTATGGAAGAGATGAACAAACAAGGGCTTCCATGGAATATAATCGAACTTGGAGCAAATGAAAGCAAAGAAGTGAAAGCCTAAAGCTTTTCTTCCGGCTCGCCTTCTTTTTTATAACTTTTTTGCTTGCTTTTATTTGCAAAAATCCTTAACTTTTCTTCTATGCAATAATCAATGCTCTTTTTAGGAAAATTGCCCCTTGCATCTCTTTTTCCGCTTACCATTCCTGTAAGTATTTCCATCCCTTCGTCAACACTTTCAATGGCATAAATTTCAAATACACCCCTCTTTACCGCATTGAGCACTTCTTCTTTAAGCATTAAATGTTTTACATTTGAAGCAGGGATGATGATCCCATTTTTTTTAGTACCTCCCAAAAGTTTGCATACATCAAAAAAACCCTCGATCTTTTCGTTAATGCCGCCTACTGCCTGGACTTGACCATTTTGATTCACGGAGCCTGTCACAGCAATAGATTGGTCCAAAGCTATTTCACTCAGTGATGAAAGCAAAGCAAACAACTCCGCACAGGAAGCACTGTCACCTTCAATCCTGCCATACGACTGTTCAAACACCAAAGTTGCAGTCACACTAAGTGGAAAATCCTTTGCATATCGTGTAGCCAAAAATGCTGAGAGTATCATTATTCCTTTATCATGCATTGGCCCACTTAATTTTACTTCTCGCTCTATATTGACTATGCCATCTTTTCCCAATCTTGTTAAAGCCGTGATCTTAACGGGGTGTCCAAATGCATAATTGCCCAGATTTATAACAGGAACCCCGTTTACCTGCCCTACTTTCTCGCCTTTGATTTGAATTAAAATGGTTCCCCTTTGAATCTCTTCGTAAATATAATCTTTGATTCTGTCTGATCGTTCAATCTTCTCCGTAATAGCTTCATCTATTTCGTTTTTGGTTATCCGCTTAAGTTTTTTCTGAGCGGCAATAAAATCAGCTTCCTGAAGCAAATCGCCCAAACTTTTTAAATGTGTTGAAAGTTTCTGGCTATCTTCAGCTATGCGTGATCCATATTCAATTACCCTTCCTACTGCTTTTTTATCAAGCGGCAAAAGTTGATTTTTTTTAACCATCATTCCAATCATTTGAGCATACAAAACAGTATTTTGTTCATTTCGCTCGATTCGGTCTTCAAAATCTGCATTAATCTTAAAAAGTTCTTTAAATTCAGGATCATAATTATAGAGCAGGTAGTAAAGCGTTCTGTTGCCGATAAGAATAATTTTAACATCCAGCTCAATGGTTTGTGGTTCCAGTGTTAAAGTACTGATTAAGCTCAATGAGTGCGCCAATGACTCTATGCGAATTGCTCCGGCTTGCAACATTCGCTTTAAACCATCCCAGACAAAAGGCTGCAACAATACTTTTGAGACATCAAGAATCAAATATCCGCCGTTGGCTCTGTGCAGCGCACCGGGTTTAATCAAATTAAAATCGGTCAAAAGCATACCCATTTGCGCAACATGTTCTATCTCTCCAAACAAATTTGCATAGGTTGGATTATTCTCATAGACGACCGGCACTCTCTCTTTATCTTTGTGTGTTACCAGAACATTTACGCGATATCTGCTAAATATACTGCTGTCACTCGCCGGCCCTACTCCTATCGTTGAAAGCGCATTTTGTGCAGAAATTAAAAAATCCTGGGCGTTTTTAATAATGTCCTCTTCAACATTCTGTAGATACGCAACAACATTTGGATACAACCGGTATCTCTTTTTCAACTCGCCGATGCTGTTATCGACTGCTTTTTTTGTCATATTCTGCTCAAGTTCTCTAATTTCTTTTAGTTGCACTCTGCTTTGTATAACCATATCCTGGGCAGTATGTTCTATTTGCATCTTAAACTTTTTAATTTTCTCCTGAATCTTCTCCTTCTCTTTATCGCTGAGGATCATAAATTCATGGGTTTCAAGAATCTTATTTTCTTTGTTCGTGGGAGAAACCGTATAGCCTGATGGTGTATAATTGATTGTTATATATTCTTCTTTTGCTTTTTCTTTTATCTTTTGAAAAGATTCTTTTTTGATCTCATTAAGCTTATCAATGATAGATTGTTTTTTTTCTCTATATTGTTCACTCTCAAATACAGAAGGGATAATTCCTTGCAAATCCTCTACCAGTTCTTCCATATCTTTTTTAAGCTGAACCCCCATTGAAGATGCAAGTTTTAATGAAATCGGTTTTCTTGGATCTTCAAAATTGTTAACATAGCACCAATCTGCCGGCTTCTCTTGATCTTCTTTTCTGCTTTTAATAAACTGTTCAACAATACTATGCTTACCGCTGCCAAGTTCACCCATTACATACAGGTTGTAACCTTTTTTTTTGATTCCCACGCCAAAATTTATTGCTTTGAGCGCTCTGGTTTGCCCTATGATTGTATCGAGATCTTTTAAATCTTCAGTAGTGCTAAAATCAAATTTTTCTAAATCACAATGACTATAAAGTTGATTAATATGAAGTGGTTTTATCATCAGTATCTCCAAATTTTGAACACATATCAAGAATATCTTTTAATTCATAATATGGTATTTTATGTACTTTGGCCACAGACTCTTGTGTCACAAAGCCGCCCGCAACATTCACGCCGCCATAAATAGCATTATCTTGCAAACTAGCGCCGCGCCATCCTAAATCTGCAATCTTTTTTACATAAGGTATCGTTGCATTTGTCAACGCATAAGTAGCAGTTACGGGATAATCTCCCGGCATATTGGCAACACAGTAATGCATAACGCCATCAACTTCAAAAATGGGATCATCATGTGTTGTCGGCCTAGAGGTTTCTATGCATCCGCCCTGATCAATAGCAACATCTACCAAAACAGCACCCTTTTTGCATAAATGGAGCATTTTTTTTGTAATCAAATGGGGTGTTTTTTCGCCGGTGTTATAAACTGCTCCTATGACAATATCAACCGTAGGTAAAATTTTTTCCAGATTATAGCGATTACTGTAAACTGTTGAGACATTTGCCGGCATTGTTTCTTCAAGTTCAGCCATGCTTTTGGGGTTTCTTCCCATTATCATTACATCGGCACCCATCCCTGCTGCAATCTTGGCTGAATATTTAGCTACTGTTCCGCTCCCCAAAATCAATACTTTAGATGGCAGCACCCCACTGCATCCTCCCATCAGAACACCCATTGCATTCGAATGCGCCGAGAGGAAATAGCCTGCAGCCATCGGTGCCATTTTGCCGGCAATCTGACTCATTGGTTCAAGCAAAGGCACCCTATTTCCTTCTTGTATAGTTTCATAGGCGATTGCTATCACTTTTCTTTTTTGAAGTATTTGGGTAAGCTCTTTTTGCGGGGCAAGATGAAGATAGGCAAAAAGTATCTGTCCGGGCTCCAAAAGATCATATTCTTGCGGCTGAGGCTCTTTGACTTTCAGAATCATTTCGCAATGTCCATATATCTCTTTTGGATTTTGAAAAATGATAGCGCCAGCCTGTTTATACTCATCATCAGTAAATCCGCTTTTTTCTCCGGCATTTTTTTCGATATACACCTCATGTCCGCCTTGAACAAGCAACTCAACCCCCGAAGGAATGATTCCGACCCGATATTCCCTGCTTTTTATCTCTTTTGGGATACCAATTTTCATGCTTCCTCTCCTTTTTTGCTGCATAGTATATTTTCAGACTCTCAGCTAAGACTCAAAAAAATTGCTATCTTTTTAAAGCTCTTTAATTTTTATAATATTTTTATTGTACATTATGCAACATTTTTTCTCCCTGACGCCCTGCTTCTCTTTTTTTTCACTGCCAAAGCATGGCTTGCCGGCTTATACGTTTTGCTTCAATCCTATCATGCTCATAAACCTTCCGCTGCATCCCCGCTCTTTTCGATAAGAAAAAAACCTCTTCACCTCACATGCGGTACAGATATCGCTCATCTCTATATTCTCTTTCAGCAAACCGGCACTGAGTAGTTGAATTTTATTTGCCAAAGGCAAGTCCAATTTATATTTATCGCCTATCCTGTCCAGCACTTCAGGCTGTGCAGTAAAATACTGAGCCACATCCTCTCCTACTTCATAGCAACATCGGCCGATTGATGGAGCGATACCCGCGATCACATCTTTTGGATTTGAACCAAATATCTCTTTCATCTTCCCTATTGTCTTTGAAGAAATATTTGCCTGAGTGCCTTTCCAGCCTGCGTGAATCGCTGCAACGATTTCCAGCTTAGGATCATATAAAAGTATCGGTACACAATCAGCAGTCAATATCGTTAAAACCGCTCCTTTTGTATTTGTGATCAAAGCATCGCAATCCAACACTGCATCATCCCTGCTCTCCCAGCCTCTATTTTGCCTTTCTGTTATCACCTCAATATGGGAACTGTGTGTTTGGTTGGCTGCAACAAAATTATACCGCGCGTCTATTTCCAGCAGGAAAGCTACTCGTTTACGGTTTTGTATAATCGAAGAACATTCTTCACCGGTATGCAGGGCCAAACTGCCTTCATAAGCTATATTTGTATTTTTGGCCGTCACTGCATGTATACATTGTTTATACTTTTGCAAGCCCTTAAAACGATAAAATTCAACCATTTTTATGCCTTAATGCATTTTTGATATAATACCCAAAAAAAAGAGAGCGCAAATGGAACATTGGTTTGATTTTGATAAACGCATTTTCAAACACTTTAATTATTTTCTTATCATTCAGCTTGTTCCCCTTTTTGTTATCTCCTCCTATCTTGTACATGAGATGAACCCTTATCTCTTCAACAAGCAGATGGTGTATTATTTTCTCGCATCTATTGCCTTTTTGGTTGCTGCCTTTATTCCATGGAGGCTTATCTTCTGGTGGTTCGTACCTCTTTTTTACATCGGCAACCTAGGACTTCTCTTGGCGGTTGACTTTATAGGAAAAAGTATCCTTGGCGCCAAAAGATGGATTGAAATTCCGGGTATCGGATTGACCATTCAGCCCTCAGAATTCATGAAGGTCAGCGTGATTATGATGCTTGCCTATTTTATCAGCCGCAAACCTCCCCCCGTACAAGGATATGGGATTTTACAGTTTATAAAACTTTCTACTATCATTATCATTCCCTTTCTTCTTATCGCAAAAGAACCGGACCTCGGTACAGCTTTAGTGCTCCTTCTTACGGGGTATGGTGTACTTTTTATCATTGGAATCAATTGGAAGATTTGGATCACCCTGGCGGTGATTGGGGGCATTGGCGCACCGTTTATCTATCAATACGGCCTCAAACCATACCAAAAAATACGTATCCATGATGCGCTCAACAAACCAAGCTACCAAGTTAGGCAGGCATTGATCGCCATTGGTTCCGGCGGACTTGAGGGAAAAGAAAAAGAAGAAGCGACTCAAACACAACTCAAATTTCTTCCGGTCTCCTCTACGGACTTTATTTTTGCCTATCTTGGCGAGAGGCTGGGTTTTAAGGGCATGACAACAGTGATTGCCCTGTATGTTCTGCTTATTCTTAATCTTCTCTATATTTCAGCCAGGCATGCACAGGATTATCTCATCAAAACGTTTGCCGCAGGCATTGCTTTTTTGATCTTTGTCTATATGGGAGTCAACATCTATATGGTCATTGGATTGGCCCCTGTCGTGGGCCTACCGCTTCCTATGTTTAGCCATGGAGGAACTTCTTTTATTATTTTTGCAATAATATTTGGAATTTTACAAAATTTAATTGCTTTTAAAGATTACAGCCGTTATAATGCGGACTCGAAAATCATTATGACTTCGAAAGACGAACCAACGATTAGATAAGGGTCTTTAGCTCAGTTGGTTAGAGCGCTCGGCTCATAACCGAGTGGTCCAGGGTTCAAGTCCCTGAGGACCCACCA
>JAUPLS010000153.1 GCA_030836805.1 Campylobacterota bacterium
CATCGCGTACTGATCGTAGATGAGGGATGGAAATCAGGCAGCATCTCCGCTGAGATCATGGCGCGCATCAATGAGCAGGCTTTTTATGAACTTGATGCGCCTATGATGCGGGTTTGTTCGGCTGAAGTGCCTTTTCCTTATGCCAATCATCTTGAGCAGGCCGCTTTGCCGCAATCTGAAAAGATCGTTGCTATGGCAAAAAAACTAATGGAGGAGATATGAGTACGTTTGTAATGCCATCTCTGGGTGCGGATATGCAATCAGCCGTTTTGATGGAATGGAAGGTGAAAGAGGGCGATCCTGTGACCAAAGGAATGGTGATTGCCGAAGTGGAGACAAGCAAAGGGGTGATTGAGATTGAAGTATTTGAAGACGGCATTGTAGAGAAGCTTTTGGTAGAAGAGGAAACCGAATGTGCGGTGGGGGCTCCTTTGGCGCTTATTGGCAGCAAAGATACAGCAGCAGCCATTGAGCCAACTGCCCAAGATATTGAAAAGCCTTCTTTGGAAGCCTCAAAAGAGCCAGAACATGAAACCGTGGCCGACGAGAGGATCAAAGTTTCTCCTGCAGCACGAAAGAGAGCCAAAGAACTAGGCATAGAGCTTTCAAGTCTTACGGCAGACAAAGAAGCGATACATCTTGCTCAAATCGAATCCAAGATCGAACCCGAAGCAATCCAGCCAAGCGGTATGCGCCAAGCCATTGCCAAAGCAATGAGCCGCTCCAATGCCGAGATACCTCATTATTATCTCAGCACTTCTATCAATATGACGCCGGCATTGCATTGGCTTGAAGAGCTCAATAAAAACAGAAGCATCCAAGAACGCATTCTTCCCGCGGCTCTTTTGATACGCGCAGTAGTGTGTGTGCTGAAAGAAGTGCCTCAGCTCAATGGTTTTTGGAAAAATGACAGCTTGCAAATGAGTGCAGCGATCAATCCCGGTATTGCAATCGCATTGCGCAAAGAGGGGCTTATCACTCCGGCAATTTT
Source organism: Campylobacterota bacterium (assembly GCA_030836805.1). Classification (GTDB taxonomy): domain Bacteria; phylum Campylobacterota; class Campylobacteria; order Campylobacterales; family Sulfurovaceae; genus Sulfurovum. The sequence continues at coordinate 992 of JAUPLS010000153.1, forward strand.
GGGAGCCGAGCAGATGAATTTGGATACTACTATGCAAACACTTAGCGATCTTATCACCCGTACGCGATCGGGAAAACTACGCAATACAGAGATAACCCAGCAGACGATTACCATCACCAATTTGGGCGATCTTGGGGTTGAAAGCGTTTATGGAGTGATTTACCCACCGCAAGTGGCGCTTGTAGGATTTGGACGGATCATGGATGCCCCATGGGCTCAGGGAGATACACTTTGTGTGCGCAAAGTGATGGAGGCAACGCTTGCCGGAGACCATCGGGCAACAGATGGCCGCATCGGAGGCAAATTTTTAGACAAGTTAAACCAAATATTACAAACACCCGAGGAGTTGCGATGAGCGAAGAGCAGATTAAGCAAAGCATAATTAGGCAGATCGTACAGATTGCGCCGGACATTGATCCAGATGAGATCATTCCCGATAAAAATATCCAGCGTTCGTTGGAAATTGATTCATTTGATTTTTTAAAAATACTGACTGCACTGGATGTAGAATTGGGAGTGGCAGTGCCTGAAGCCGATTATGGCCAAGTCGATACGCTCAATCACATGATCGCGTATTTTGCCAAACGGATCACACCCTAAAAGCAATGTTCAATAAAAAGCGCTGGAGAATTATTGATACCAGAATGGGTTCTGCCAAGTGGAATATGGCCGTCGATGAGGCATTGCTAAGCCAATACAAAGAGGGCGAACTTCCGATCCTTCGCCTTTACGGATGGCGTAGGGCTTTAAGTGTCGGACGGTTTGGCGATCCCAAAAAAGATCTTGATTTGCAAAGTGTCGATCAAAAGAATATCGCGTTGGTTCGCCGTTTAAGCGGCGGGGGCATTTTGGTACACGGCAATGATCTTTCCTATTCGCTTATTTTCCCTCGCTCTTTTATAAAAGAGAGAAGCGTTAAAGAAAATTACCGCCTTTTGTGTCAATTTTTAATTTGTTTTTATGAGAAAATAGGACTCAAAGCAAAGTTTGTATGCGAATTAGGAATAGAAAGTAAATCTTCAAGGGTTTGTCTGGCAGGGCGGGAGCCTTATGATCTTGTAGTAGAAGGAAAAAAAATGGGGGGTAATGCTCAACGATATACAAAAAATGTACTTTTGCAGCATGGAAGCATACCAATGAGTGTTGATGTGGCGCTGTTTGAGACTTTGTTTTTTGAACAATCAGGCCTGCAAGAAGCCGCAACGCTTCAGAAATTCGGCATTGATTTCTCTTATCGGGAGCTTTCAAGTATGCTGATTGAAGCATTTCGTGAAACATTTGAAGTAGACATGGTGTCAGATTCGCTTCGTTCGACCGAAAGACAATGTGCAAAAGAACTTTTAGATAACAAATATACCCAAGAAAGATGGAACCTTTATGGCAAGTTTTACTCCTAAACCAGAATGGCTCCGTAAAAAAATTACGCCAAGCACGCATCAGGCCATGAAAGATTTGCTGCAAGAAAGAAACATTCATACTATTTGCGAGGAGGCATTGTGTCCCAATATCAGCGAATGCTTTGGGCAAAAAGTAGCAACCTTTATGATCTTGGGGACCCATTGTACACGTGCGTGCAGTTTTTGTGCTGTAAGCAGGGCAAAGCCTCTGCTTCCCGATCCTTTAGAGCCTGAAAACGTGGCTTTGGCTGTTTTGAAACTTGGCTTAAAACATGCCGTGATCACTTCGCCTACGCGCGATGATCTTGATGACGGAGGCGCAGAGCATTTTTGCAAGACCGTGCATGCGATTAAGGCGTTGGATCGTTCGGTTGTCGTGGAAATTCTTATCCCCGATTTTCAAAACAACGATGATGCGCTTTGGCGAGTGGCAATGAGCGGCGCTGAAATTATCGGCCATAACATGGAAACGGTACCGCGATTGTATCGCATACGCAAAGGCGCGGCCTATCGAAGTTCGCTGGGCGTGCTGCAGAAACTTTTGTCCTTTAATCCTTCCTGCGCAACCAAAAGCGGCATCATACTTGGCCTTGGGGAGAGGGATGAGGAAGTGTTTGGGGTGATGGAGGACCTTTTAAAGGTCGGATGCCGTTTTTTGAGCATAGGACAGTATCTTTCTCCGTCGTCGCACCATGAGAGGGTTGTCGAGTATGTAAATCCGGAACGATTTGAGATGTTTCGCAAAGCAGGCATGCAGATGGGGTTTGATTATATTAAAAGTTCGCCGTATACTCGAAGCAGCTATATGGCACATGAATATTTGGAGGGAAAATGAAACACGTTCAAACAGTTGTGATCGGGGCAGGTCCTGCGGGATATGAAGCGGCATTGGAATTAGCTAATGCAGGAATACAAACGCTACTTGTAGAGCGAAGCAAAGAGCGTATCGGAGGGGTATGTCTTAATGAGGGGTGCATTCCAGCCAAAAACTATTTGCAGAGCGCTGAGTTTGCAGCAAAAACTCCTTATTTTAATAGCTGCGGATTATTGATGGAGGTTAAGGGTATAGATATCAAGCAGCTTGCAGACAAAACTGTATCATTAAAAAATGAGCTTCGTGCGGGTGTGGTGTGGATGCTTGAACAAGCCGGCGTAGAAATATTTTACGGCCAGGCTGCTTTTGTGGATGCTAACCATATCGATGTTTCAGAAGAAACGATAGGTTTTGACCAATGTGTTGTTGCAACGGGCTCAAAAGTCCGGGAAGTGCCAGAGCTTCCGTTGGATGGCAAACGCATTATTTCAAGCCGGGAAGTATTTGAACTGCAAACGCTTCCCTCTTCTATTGTGATAGTGGGAGGAGGGTCGATCGGATGTGAGTTTGCGACCTTTTTCAATGCCTTTGGCGTAGAGGTGACAATGATAGTGCGCGGTCCCCAATTGCTTTCAGGCGAGGATGAAGATGTAGCCAAAGCGCTGTTGCGGGCATTTAAAAAGCGTTCTATTAAAGTTTTTACTTCCGCGGCTATTTTGGATGTACAGGCAAATGACGAAGGGGTTGAATTGCTGATTAAGGCAGAAAATGAAGAGCGGATAAAATGTGAAACGGTATTATGTGCAATCGGAAGAGCGCCTCGCACCCAGAATTTAAAACTTGAAAATGCGGGAGTCAAACGAGATGACAAGGGTTTTATCGAAGTAGATGGGGCATTTCAAACGACTCAAAAACACATCTATGCCGTCGGCGATTGCATAGATAGTTTTGGGTACGCGCATACAGCCTACACCGAAGGAAGGATCGCAGCGCACAACATTATTACGGGTGAGGCAACCACCAATATCCATATTGTGCCTTCTGCAGTCTTTTCGGATCCGCAGGTGGCAACTTGTGGTTTAAGTGAAAAAGAAGCAAAAAAACAGGGCCGTAGTATTGAAATTAAAAAAGCTTTTTTCAAAGCCGATTCCAAGGCAAAAATCTTAGGCGATGACTCCGGATTTGTAAAAATAATCATATGCTCCCAAACCGGCATGCTTTTGGGAGCTTCGGTTGTCGGAGCCGAAGCAACAGAAATTATCCATCTATTGGTTATGGCAGTTGAAAAGAGGCTGACCGCAAAAGAACTCACCAAAATGATTTATGCTCATCCTACCATTTCGGAAATCATACGTTTCCTTTAACGCCACACCCCTTCGATTTTGGTCCCGCAGGAGGGGCATTTGTCGGTGTTGATTAAATGATTTGTTACATACTGGCCGATATGGCCGTGTCGATCTATGACCGGATGGTGACACTGGGGACAATAGGTTGATTCACGAGCCTCATCATCAATATTTCCTACATAAACATATTTTAATCCTGCTTCTTTGCCGATCTCATAAGCACGCCGGAGAGTTTCGGGAGGTGTTGGAGGAACATTTTTCATTTTGTACATCGGATAAAAACCACTGATATGCCATGGCATTGATGGATCCAGGTTGGCTTGGAATTGAGCGATTGCCCGAATCTCTTCGTCCGAATCGTTGTGCCCGGGGATGAGCAGGGTTGTGGTTTCGACCCATATCCCTTTTTTGTGTGCGTACTCAATAGTATCGAGTACCGGCTTAAGCGATGCACCGCAGATATCTTTGTAGAAAGATTGACTATAAGCCTTAATGTCGATATTCATCCCGTCCAAAAAAGGAGCGATCGTATCGATAGCTTTATGGGTTTCGTAGCCGCTGGTAACATAGATATTTTTCAATCCTGCTTCATGGGCAATTTTGGCGGTGTCATACGTGTATTCGAAAAAGACTACGGGTTCATTGTAGGTGTAAGCGATACTTTGGCACCCATTTTGGAGTGCCAAATCAACTGCTGCCTGAGGAGACAGGGGACGTCCGAATATCTCATGATTATGTTCTTTGGGATATTGGGAGATGTCGAAATTTTGGCAGAATTTACACGAAAAATTGCATCCGACCGTCCCAAAGGAAAAAGCCTTCGATCCCGGCAAAAAATGAAACATCGGCTTTTTTTCAACCGGATCGACATTGACCGCCGCAGCCAAACCATAAGTGAGAAGTTGAAGTTCACCGTTTTCAACTTTACGAATACCGCAGATGCCGTATTCTCCTTCATGAAGTTTGCAGTGCTGATTGCATGCTTCACATGCAATCCTTCCATCTTCAAGTTTTTTAGAAAGCCAGGCTACAGACGACATTGTATCTCCTTTGAAAAGTTTTTACGCCTCTTTATTAAAATGTTTCAACAATTGATCATCGGGAATCTTGGTTAGGTCCGAATGAAGATTGATTGCCATGCTGTTTTTTGCAGAAGAGCTTAAAAGTTCCACGATTTGATTATTGATTGCTTTGGGTGCAGCCAAATACCACTCTTCATGCTCGTGCTCTTCGAGTGCATCAGAGATCTCTTGTGCTATCTCTTTAATTCGGCGGCGTTCTTCTTCTAAACTAATATTATGGTCTTCACCTGAACCGCTCCCCCTGATACCGTGAAAGTTTCCTTGACGATCAGAAACTTTTTCTCTTATTCTTTGATGTGTTTCTAGGCTATCAATGCTTTGAAGAAGATCAAGAGATTCTCTTCCAACCGGATCAACTTTGCTGCTAAAGAGTTTAAAGCGTTGTAGATCGGTGATAATAATAAGTTTTGTTGACATGTAGACTCCTCTGATTTAGTGGCCTTGCATTTGAATGTAAACAAACACATCCTAACTCCGGCTGATTTATTGTACCAAAATTAATTCAAAAAAAATACCAAAAATAATAAATTTTGTAATAAACTTAAAATTATTTTAACTAACGAAAAAGTGACAACCATAAATAAAGTATTGTTTTTTCTTTATTTTATATATCTCTAGGGTTTTTTTGTTTTTTTAAGGTATTTGATAAAGATAAAATCATTGTTCGTGCTTTTTACCCCCATAGAGGAATCATAGGAAAAGCCTGCTTTTTGAGCCAATGCCGTGACTTCTTCGGTGGAATAGAAAGAAGCTTCTCCGTAAAATTTGCTTTTGGCTTTTTTCTTTTGGTACTCTTTTCCCATTGGAGAATTTTTGTCAACCATGCCGACAAGAAGAAATCCGCCGGGTATGATCACGCGGTATGCTTCTGATAGGGCTTGAAATAGATCATCAACAAAACAAATGGTTGTGATCATGGCTGCAAAATCAAATTTTTCATTCTCAAAAGGAAGATTTTCGGCAACGCCGTCAACAACTTCAAGCCCTTTTTTCTGTGCAAGTTCTCTCATTCTCTTTGAGGGTTCAACGCCAATCTTGATGCCCAAAGGAAGCGCAAATTTCCCGCTCCCTATTCCAATTTCAAGTCCATTCGTAGAAGATCCTATGAGTGTTTTTGCCGTTTGGACTTCATCTTCATACACCGTCTGGTTTTTTTCGAACCATATTTCATATGCATCTGCGTGTAGATCAAAACTCTTTATTCCGGCCATTTAAAGTATTGCCCCTTTCTTTGGTTTTACTGTTGTTTGAAATCGGTTCAAATTTTCTTTCCACTGATCAAAACCGGCCCAAACTGTGCAGTCCAGATGGCAAAGAGCAAAACCCAAAGCACAACAGACAGATCAAATAGCCAAAACATTTGCATATTGAATCCTGCTGCCAGGGATAACAAAATGCGGCCCACCACAACCGCCTGAAGAAAATAAAAAATCTTTTCTGTGATGTTGTCTGCATGTGGCGCTTGTCCTGCATGGCCTAAAGTCACACGGGTTCCAAATCCTATGAGCATGGTGGTTAAAAAGCCTAATGCCAAAAGATGTGTATCCAGCTGCATAAAATTTAACCCAAAATTAATTTCTAAAAGACGGGCAAGGCCTCCTATGATGAAAGAAGCAATCAGCCAATACAGTGAGATGTGAAGTATTTTTAAAATGGCAGCGGAACCTTTAAACGGAACCCTCCATCTTTTTATCTCAAAAGCTATATAAAATCCAAGAATGATATCAATAAGAGATTCAAGATAAGAAAAAGCAAAGTAAACAGTAAGTACTTTCAAAAATAATCCCGCAAAAACCGTTGAAGCAAAACGTTCATTTTTGGAGGCTGCAGAGTGACTAAAGAATGGTACCATTCTTTGAGCTATGGCAAATGTTACAAAAATAAGATAAAGATTTAAAGCGATAGCGGCAGCATCAACGGAAAAGTTTAAAAAAGACAATATATAAAGAAGATGGCCCAAAAGGCCAAAGTAAAAACCTGTCAGAATCCATTTGGGGTCGCTTCTTAGGTTTTTATCGCTTTTTGTGTAAATGTTTTGTAGTTTAAATACAATAAGCATATTTGAAACAAACATTAAAATAAGAGCCAAATAAAGCAGATAGATAGAAAAAAGAGCCCCTAAAACAAAAAGGATTGCCCCTGCTTGAAGTATCGTAAAAACTCCCAGATAGTATTTTTTTTCGATAACATTGCTTTGGGTAAATCGTGGAAATGTTGTAAAGATAAAGCCGGTAAAAAATTGTGTAAACACAAGATAGATAAGAGAGTAGCTGTGAAACGCGATACTATCAACCACAAGCGTTATAATACCTTTGTAGGCCAGTAAAAAAACAAGCATCACCACTATGGCAAAAATAACACCCAGCAGAAAAAAAGGCTGGTGCACCTGAGATAAAAAATAGTTTTTTGGCTTTGCTGGTGAGAACATAAGATAAAATCCTTTTTGAAAATTATTGGAGTAGCGCCGACCGATAGACACCCAGGTATTTGACAACACCCCAAGATTTTTTGATTCCAAGTAATATCGTACCTCAAATTCGTTTGGAGATAGATAATCCAAGTAGCTATGATATCTCGTGCAGCTTGCGCATATTATATTTTGCCAACAATTTATGCGTTCATGCTAAACTTGTGGCCTTCTTTCTGTGTTTTTACATAAAGTAAATGCGCATGAATGATTTGATAGCCCATCCATCCAAAGGAAAGCACTGTCAAAAGCGAGGCAAGTACAATGAGTTGCGGTACAATGAGCGACATTATAAATGCAGTCATCATTGAACAATGTATCCAAAAGTGCTTTTTCGCCGTTTTGGGATGGATGACCTCATGCATCATCGGTGCGGTAAAATAGCCCTGGCTGCTAAGATGAAACCATGTAAGGAACGGAATGATCTTATAAAACATCGCAAAAACAATGCTTAGTGCAAAGGCACCAAAAAATAGATATGCCAACGCATGAATCCATGCCGTCTGAACAAAAAGCCCCAGCGCGAAGCACAACATGCTGATAATGAGACTCCCCAGTCCCAACCGCCAAAACCATACGGTGGCATCACTGACGGGACGTTTGCGCTTAGAGAGTCTTTTGAGCGTAATAATCGCGTATATGCTTAAAAGCAATGCCAAGATAAGATGGCAAATCATCCATATATCAGGTAGGAAAAAAGACAAAATTGAAGCCGCAGCCAACAAAAATAGTATGCCGTTAGACAAATATCTGTTTGCAAAATTCGGATAGGGCGGCGTAACATAAAACATCTCTATGACTTGAAAAGAGATAGAGATGATTAATACGGCAATCCACCCAAACAGTCCAAACGAATAGTGCGCAGTCTTTATTTGCACATAATGTATCCCTTCACTGTAGCCTCCAAGCGTTGCGGTAAGGTAAAGCGCAGCGATTACCAAAATTGCCAATGAAAACAGAGCGGCCGTTATACCTTTGGAGGAAGAGGTATGATTGGGAACCTGGAGTAATTTTTTTATCATTTCAAAAGAAATAAACAATAGCGATCCGCCCAGCAACAATGAAGCAAGCAGATAGAGCCAAGCAATTTTACCAAAATGAAAGGCAAGCAAAAGCGAAAGAATCCCTGCGATCAAGGGGTATTGCACCCAATTTGCCTTTTTGGCCGGAGAAGTGAGCTTGACACCCGCAATAACAGGGAGCATTTGAAAAAGCGCTGCCAGCATAACAGAAAGCATAATACCCAAGGTAAAAACATGTGTCAGTACAAGCGCGCCTTTTGAGGCGGGGTCAAATATCTCATTTTGATATAGTGCAAGCAAAACCCCTCCGAGTATACCAAAAGAAGCTCCTTGTAAAAAAAATCTAAAGACAACCGATATCGGAGGCGCCTGGTCCAGTGAGAGCCCTTTTTGGCTAAACAAAGAGATACTCCTTAAGATCGACGGAATGGTTTTTTGTTATCAGGATATGCCAAGTTCCCTCAGCATCCTCCCGGCTTAGTACCTGAAAATGATGTTCTTGGGCAAGATCTATCAAAGGAACAGGGTTTTTCCGATGAATCATATAAAGATAATCGGCATCCTCCAGATTTTTTAGTATGTTGATAGCCATCGCCAATGGTTTTGGATGTTCCAGCTCCCTGGCGTCTAATGTAATTTTTTTCATAATTCTGTTTGTTTCATTGCCTCTAGAGTTTCTTCTTTGGTTGCGACAGGAAGAACTCTGTCGCACATGGCATAAAGCATCTGTTCTTCTTTCATATTGTGCTGCTGCAATAAGATCATCATTGATTCGGCCAAAGAAAGATACGCATCAACATCTTCATCAAGAATGGCTTCCGCCATTTTTCCTATGAGCCCCCTGACGTGCTCATGCTCATACTTCATGACCCCGGTAGGCCCTTCTGTGCTTCCTGTTTGTTTTTCAAAAGCAGGAAAAAGTACCTCTTCTTCTTTTTTAAAATGCTGAAGGGTTTCATGCGCAAAAATCTCAAACTGTTTTGTTGCCTCTTCCCAATCTTTTTTGGATGCAGCTTCTTCTGCTTTGGCAAAATAATCGTCACACAATCTGTGCTCGTGTTTCATGTAATGAGAAATAATCATAGTGTAATCCTTTATATGTTATCTTTTTTCATGTATGGTGATCATTTGATCCCACAGCTCTTTGGTAAGAAGTATTTTACGAACGCGCTCCTGCCATAATTTTCCAAAAAGTGTTTGCTCTTCAATAGACGCATTTCCGCTAAGGCTTTTCCCCATCAAAGGCATCATGTTTTGATCGCCTGGCACCATAGAGGGATCATAGCTCAGTGAAACCGATTGATCGGTATCCACTCTGGTCAGTGTCACTTCGCCTTTCATCGGACTGCCAAAGGCGACAAGGTTGTTTCTGCTGAAATTCCCTTGAATCCCCTTGAATCCTCCAATGCCGTTAGCGCCTACGATAAAAGAGATTACATTGGCAATCACACCGGTCACACCTTCGTTTTCAGGATTTTTCATCGCAACATGGATGTCGCCTCTCTTGGGAAGTTCGCCAGCATAAAGCTCTTCAAGTGCTTTGAGTGCCATAAGGTATGCACCGGCAACCGTAGGACAAGAGTGTCCTGCCAATTTTACGCAGTCCAAATAGGTAATCTCAATATTTCCATCCTCGATAGCACCCAAAAAGTGACTTAGGGAATCATAAAGCTGTATGGCTTGTACTTCATTATAGAAATCAGGGTATTTCATTTTATTTTCCTAGCTTATTTTGTATTTTAATGCTTATTGTAATTAAAAGATTTGTTTTTTAGATTGATACATATCAATTATACGCCATACTTAGGCTTTTAAAACAGAATTTTTATTATACACTAGGTTAGGTTTAATTTTTTCAAAAAACAGGATTTTTTGTCATAGATCAAATAATAAATAAAATAAAAAGTATATAATCCCAAAAATCATAAAAAAGGGAACAGATGAGCGAATTTTTAGGGAATGATATATTTTCTGTTTTACCGGACGGACATCCGGCAAAGGTTTATCTAGATGAAAATAAGCTGACAAGAGAACTGATCGATAAAATAAGAGATATCAATATACTAGAGAAAAACAAAGAGTTTTTGGAATTGTTTAAAAAACTGAGTTTTATCGAAAAACATTTTGCCAGAAAAGAAAATCAGCTTTTTCCTTATTTGGAAAAATACGGATGGACAAGCCCCAGCCAAAACATGTGGGCCTTTCATGACCAAATCAGAGAAGAGATCAAGGCTGTCCGAAAAACGATAGAATCAGGCGATATTGTTTTGGTTTCTCAAAACTTAGCACAGGTTTTTAGGAGCCTGGAGCACCTTATGACCGTTGAAGAAAAAAGACTGCTGCCCAATGCCCTTTCTATGCTCAGTGAAGAAGACTGGAAAGAGATGAGAGAGGGAGATGAGGAAATAGGATGGATGTTTGATATCCCTCCGGCTTTATATCCGAAGCCAAGCGAACAGAAATATATCCATCCCAGCAAAGATACTAAAAAGCGAAACCTTCCTTTTTCTACGGAAGACAGAATAAAATTGGATGAAGGCTATATGCTTCCCGAGCAGATCAATCTTTTGTTGAAATTTATGCCGGTCGATATCACCTATGTGGACGAAAACGATACGGTTGTTTTTTATAACCGGGGAGAAGACAGGGTTTTTCCGCGAAGTGCGGGAATTATCGGAAGAGAAGTCAAGTTTTGCCATCCGCCCAAAAGTGTAGACCAGGTGCTGATGATACTAAGGGAGTTTAAGGCTGGAAGAAAAGATGAAGCAGAATTCTGGATAGAGTTTAAAGGAAGGTTTATCCATATAAGATATTTTGCGATACGAGATGAGGGGGGAGCCTACAAGGGCGTCATAGAGGTAAGCCAGGATGTAACACACATTAGAGGCTTGAGCGGAGAACGAAGACTTTTAGATTGGGAGTGATTTGATGGATAAAAATGTTGTGGCAAAAGTATTATCGGTGCAGACCGGAAAAGTGACAAGAGAGGGAGATGAAAACAGCAAAGAGTTTCTTGCAAAGGCATACGAGACAGCTTCGTATAAAGTTCCTGTTTACAAAAGCTTAAGGGTCACAAAAAATGGTATAGAGGGCGACTTTGTCGCGGACACGGTTCACCACGGAGGAGTTGATAAGGCTTTGTTCGCAAACAGTTTTAAAAACTATGAGAGCTGGAAAAATTTTTTAGAGCCGGAGCATTTGGAGTTCGGCGCGTTGGCTGAAAATCTGACATTTGACGAGATAGATGAAACCAGCGTATGCATCGGAGATGTTCATAAGATAGGATCGGTTATTTTAGAAGTTTCCCAGCCTAGAAAACCCTGCTGGAAAATCTCTAGAAGATGGAAAAACAAACATTTTACCAAAGAGATTTATGATACCGGAAAAACAGGCTGGTACTATAGGGTTATACAAGAAGGAATACTGGCTAAAGGCGACAATGTTGAACTCATAAACAGACAAAATGTTCTAGTGAGCATTCAAGAAGCCAATGATGCCTTCAAAGACCCCGACGAATATACAAAGACGGCCGAAAAACTTATGAGCATGGATGTTTTGGCCCCTGCATGGAAAAGAGGACTCGAAAAAAGAGTTGCCAACAAAAATGAAGTTTTAGAATATATGAGAGTTGATTAGCCCTTATTTTATAAACCTTTGACTTTGTTCACTTATGCAGGGCTTTTGCCGGCCGATCAGCAAAAATTCTGATAGTCTGAAGTTTGTTTTTAAATGTAATTGGATATGAAAGAATAATTTTAAAATAAGAGTAGGTGTAAAAAATTTTACTTTCATAGAAATGTTTTTACACTACTCTATTTTATAGGGAGGAGAAGCCCCACTTTTTTAACAAAGGGGACCGTTCATAATTCTGTGTCAATCGGGTAAAATAACAAATACCCAAGGACACAGAAATGAAAATAGAAATAGATGTAGAGCAATTTGCTCAAGACATTAAAGCCGGTAAAAGTA
>JAUPLS010000154.1 GCA_030836805.1 Campylobacterota bacterium
CAACGCCTTGGGGAGGAGTGCCCGCAAAATCACGGTATCTGCCGTCATATCTTGGCCGTTCTTTTCTTGCCGTCTGCTCTTCTCTCAGCGCGTCAAGCTCTTCTTTGCTCATATAGCATCGGTATGCCTTGCCTTCTGCCAAAAGATAATCAATATATTTTTTATAGATATCAAATCGTTTTGACTGATACACGACTTCGCCCTCATAGCTCATCCCCACCCAATCAAACGCTCTAATGATCGCCTCAAGTGCCTCTTCGCTGTTGCGTGCCATATCCGTATCTTCGATACGCAATCTAAAAGTACCGTCGGTGTGCTTGGCATAAAGCCAGGAAAAAAGTGCCGTACGAAGACCGCCGATATGAAGGTATCCTGTAGGTGAAGGAGCAAAACGTGTTACAGCCATAATCATGCCTTAATAGAATAGAATAAATGAAATTGTAGCGAAGTTGTGGTTAAAGAGGATTGTCAATCCTCATTCTGAGCGCTTTTTGATTTGACGTCGTTTTGGATATTTTCAGCCGTTCTGGGCCCGATACCTTTGACTCTTTGCAAATCAGCAAAAGATTTAAACTTCTCTTTATTTCGCTCACCGATAATGGCATCTGCTTTCACTTCGCCTATACCCTTGATTTGCATCAGTTCTTCTTTGGATGCACCGTTAAGATCACTTAAGCTCATACCAAATACTGATGTAGCCATGCATACCAATGATACTAAAATTATCTTTTTAAACATTCCCTCTCCTTTGGTTTTTATTGTTACACGAAAATATTGTACCTAAGATTCTCTTGTAAACCCTCTTTTGTTTGCTTTCTTGATACCGTTTATGTTTTATGCTAAAATGCATCCAAAACAAAAGGCGAACATGATGTTTGAGAGCAAATGGATTTATATCGGTGTTTTCTTTCTCTCATTGGCAATACAATTTTTAGTCATCCGCCTTTCTCATAGATATAATTTTTTTATCGACCGGCATAAAACAAACGAACCTCAAAAATTTCATACTTCCGCCACCCCAAGAGCGGGGGGCATCGGCATCTTTTTGGGTGCAGTTTTCCTGGCAACCACCCCCTTGGGATGGAAACTCATTTTTTCGATCTTATTGGCTTTTTTAAGCGGCATCTTCGAGGATTTTCATCGTTCCATCAAACCAAAAACACGCCTTATACTCCAGCTTGTCTCGGCAGCAGCCGGCATTTTTTTGACACATTCAATCGTCAGCTATCTGGGGATGGGCATTTACCTGCCATACTGGCTTGCAGTGCTCTTTAGCATTTTTAGTATTGTGGGGCTCATGAATGCCGTCAATATCATTGACGGTTTTAACGGCCTTGCATCCGGAATTACGCTGCTGATATTGCTTTCTTTTGGGATCACTTCGCGTAATGTGGAAGAAGATGAACTGTTGCATATTATTATGATCGTTGCTGCTGCGGTGATCGGCTTCTTTTTGGTTAATTTTCCAAAAGGAAAAATTTTTCTTGGCGACGGTGGCGCTTATATGCTTGGATTTATCGTGGCGCTTATAGGTATTTTTCTGGCTGGCCATTATACTACAGTAAGCCCTTGGTATATTTTGACCGTTCTTGTTTATCCCGTCTGGGAAGTACTTTTCTCAATCTATCGCAAAATCCGCGCAGGACGTTCCCCGTTGGAACCCGATGGCTATCATATGCATATGCTGATCTATAAACATATTACGAAAAATAACCCCAAAACATCGCTTTTTATCCTGCTTGGCTGTTCACCGTTTATTCTGCTGCCGACACTCTATGCGCACAACTCTATGGCCAATTTTGCAACGCTTTTGCTTTTTGTATCGTGCTATGTGCTTTTGTATAATGCACTACACAAAAAAGAAACAGCAACATTCACCAAATAGCTATTTTTTTAACTTGTAAATCCTGCTATACGGCGATGAAACAACCGGCTCAAACAAGTTGGCATCATATTTACCCAAGATAAACATCTGCACATAGGCAGACTCGAACGTTTGGCTGTCCAACACCAAAAACTGCCCATAACTCTGCATAAAGATAACCACATGCTCTGCATCGGCATGATAGTGTTGAGATTGCAGCTTCACCTCGCCTTCGTTGGTATTTTGCGTGACGATAAACTGTTTCACTTCTTTTTTGTCTGCTCCAAAAAGAAGCTCACCTTTTTGGGCGTCAAATTGGATACCGTTTGCAAAAATTACTTTCCCGTTATCTTTTTTAACCGCCCGCGTAGGATAAAAAACCACCTCTCTTTGGGGTTTTCCCGTTGTCAGGTCTAAGTTGCCAAAGAGCATGACGGTAGGGAAAATGCTCATCATCCTGTAAGGAAGGTAAAGGTAAATCCCCCTTGTTTTGGCAGGAAGCTTGTATGCGGGGTCTTCGAGCTCTGCTAAAAGCAGATTGGGGTCAAGCTGGTCTTTTTGTTTATTTTTGAAAAGGGTGTCGGCCGCTTCGGCATACCCTGAGCTTACATACGTCTCTACGGCCAAACGGCTTAAATTGGCTGCCAAATCAGGCGAAGCGGTCTGCAAAATCGTTGAAATAATAAAGTTGTCGTTTTGGTGTTTTCCTCCGTCTATGAGCGTATTGGTATCGGAATAAAACCAGATCGGATAGCCATAATCCCACCACGCCAGCGTATAATCGTTCGTATCTGCTATCGCATCAAGTTTTGCAAGATCGTCAACTTCAGCCTTATTGAGCACGGTAGGCACTTTATAGTCAACTATATGGGCGATATTGGGATAAAGCATCGCAGCGGTCGCCAATGCGGCAAAACCATACCTAAGTTTTTTGCCTTTAAAAAAATCTCCGATCGCAAAAAAAAGATACACTGCCGACATTGCAGCCATGGGTACCGCATAGACTGTAAACCGCAACCCTCCAAAGAGAGCAAACATCCCGATCCCCACCAGCGGCAGCGCCAGTATAAACACCCTATGGCGCAGCACAAGGACGATGTACCCGATGAGTGCCAGAACCAAACCAAGCTGTGAGCCGGAAATACGCTGGGCAAATACGGAAAAAGGGATCTGCCCTGCCTCCCTTATCGTTTGCACAACGGAATAAAAATGCAACCCTTCGGTTTTTGTTCCCGTGGAGAGATAATTGGCCACTTTGGAAAGTATGATCCCAAACACATTGCCGAAAACCAAAAA
>JAUPLS010000155.1 GCA_030836805.1 Campylobacterota bacterium
TAAACCAAACTTAGAACTATAACCCCCGCTTTTTGCCCAGATTCCAATGCCTGAGCTGTGCAGTCGTATGCGCACGCCTATTTTGGGGAGGATGGGATTTTCGATATCTTCATTAAATTCTGTATTGACCTGTATGATGGTTTGAAGTTCGCCGATCCCTTCGATGGTTACTGTGATGTTGTGCCCCATTTTTGCAGCGATAAAGCAAAGCGCTATCATCTCTTTGTCTTTAAAACCGTTCACTGTGATAGGCGCTCCAATAGGGGTTTTGCTCATAGCGATGATCAATTCTGCTTTGCTTCCCGCTTCTAATCCGTAATTGTATTTTTGCGAAACATCCATCAATGCATGAACGAAGTTGGGAAACTGATTGACTTTCAGTGGAAAAACCGCTTGAAACTTTCCTTGGTATCCAAATGTTTTTTTGGCTTTTTCAAAAGCGGTAAAAAGGGTAGAAATCTGTTTTTCTATTAGGTGCGGAAAACGAAGTAAAAGAGGGCCCTTGTATCCCTTGTCGCGTATTTCCTGGGCAATCTCCAAAAGAGAAGGTTTGTTTGCGTAATTGATATTGATTGTATTGTTTTTGATGATAAAATTATCATTGCCCCAAATATTCAAGCCAAATTGTTTCATATTTACCTGCCTTCGTTTAACTATTGAGATGCAATTATATCCAAACTTAATATTAACTTTAATATAATCTAACCCATGAATGAAAAATATCTTTTTTTGGAAGTTTACCCTAGCCATATTAAGCTTATCTCAAAAGATAAGTGGACACTTCAAAGTGTACAGCAAATAGAGGGTTTATTGCGCCAAATACCTTATGATAAAAAAATCATTTGGGATGTTTCTTTGGTTGGTGAGTTTGATAGTGCCGGGATACTTTTGTTTATAGAGTATTTTTCCTATTTTGCGGCAAAAACAGAAGTTGAAGTTGAAGGTTATACTTCCGGCCAAAAAGAGATGTATGATCTTTTAAGAATAGAACACAAATCAAAAGAAAAAATATCGGCTGTTAAAAAAAGTTGGATTGAAAACATAGGCAAAAAAGCCATTGAAGGCTATGAGGACTTTAGAGAATTTGTCGATTTTTCAGGAGAACTTTTTGTAGCCTTGCTGCATAATATCTTCCATCCCAAGAGTATACGCATCAAAGAGACAGTGTATCATATCTATCATTCGGGTTTTACCGCGCTTGTGATTGTTTCCCTGACTGCATTTTTGGTGGGGATGGTGATTGCCTATCAAGGATCTGTTCAATTGGCTAAATTCGGTGCTGATATTTTTATTGTTGATACGGTAGGTTTATCTATCGTAAGAGAGTTGGGGCCGATGATTACGGCTATTGTAATCGCAGGGCGAAGCGGTTCATCCTATACCGCTGAAATAGGTGCGATGAAGATCACTGAAGAGATAGCCGCGATGAGAACGATGGGATTTGATCCGTATCATTTTTTGGTGCTGCCTCGTATTTTTGCTTTGATGATAGCGTTGCCGTTGCTTATCTTTCTTGCTGATATGATGGGTATTTTGGGTGGCATGGTTGCTTCAAAAATGCAGTTGGGTATTTCTGTGGATCAATTTATTAATCGTCTTCATGAGGTAGTCGCGGCTAAGCATTATATATTGGGGATGATAAAGGGACCCGTTTTTGCTTTTCTTATCGCGGCAGTAGGCTCTGTCAGAGGATTTCAAGTTTCTGAAAACACCGAAAGTATTGGCTTGCATACGACACAGAGTGTGGTAAATTCGATTTTTCTTGTGATTGCTTTTGATGCACTTTTCTCTGTGATCTATACGGAGCTTGACCTGTGAGTGTGATTGAAGCAAAGGGGATTGTTACAAGATTTGGAAGCAGGACTATTCATGATGGCGTGAATTTGCATATCAACGAAAACGAGATCTATGCTATTTTGGGGGAGAGCGGTTCGGGAAAATCTGTGCTAATGAAAGAAATGATTATGCTTTTGGAGCCTGCCGAGGGAGAGATGCATGTCTTGGGTCTAAACCTTCAGGATATCAGTGCAAAAACAGCCCAGGAGTTAAGAAAAAAATGGGGTGTGCTTTTTCAATTTGGCGCACTTTTTTCGTCACTGACAATCGCTGAAAACATTGAACTCCAACTCAAGGAGTACACCAATATTTCAAAAAAGATGAGAGACAAATTGATTTATTCAAAGTTGGATCTTGTAGGGCTGGATGCCTATGTGGGAGAATTGTATCCTTCTGAGCTAAGCGGTGGAATGATAAAAAGAGCAGCACTTGCGCGCGCTTTGGCAATGGAGCCAAAATTACTTTTTTTGGATGAGCCTACTTCGGGACTGGATCCTATCGGTGCTCGTAATTTTGATCAGCTAATTGTTAATTTGCGAGATTTGCTGGGGATTACAGTAGTAATGATCACCCATGATCTAGAAAGCATATTTTCGATCGTTGACAGGATGGCAATTTTAGCCGATAAGCATGTAGTTGCAGAAGGCAGGCTTGAAAATGTGTTACAATCACAACATCCTTTTGTGGAAGCTTTTTTCAAAAATGAATACACCAGGGAAAGATTCAAGGATAAGATTAAAAATGTATAACAAAATAAACTATACGGTTGTAGGTATTTTTGTATTGCTTTTTGGGGCAGGCATGATATGGTTTGCTTTTTGGCTTGCAAAGTGGGGTTTGCAGGATGAATATGATGTGTATAAAATAGAAATTAAAGAGTCTGTCTCCGGACTCTCAGAAGATGCCAGCGTAAAAATTCGCGGTGTAGATGTAGGAAGAGTGCAGACAATACGTATCAATCCGCAAAATATAGAAGCAGTTGAGATCTTCTTGGAAATAAAAAAAGGCACACCCATCAAAGAAAATATGGTGGCCCATACGCAGATGTTCGGTGTGACAGGACTTTTATCGATCGAAATTGATGGAGGAACGAATGATGCAAAGACACTGAAACCGACAGAAACATATATTCCTGTCATCCAAACAAAAACTTCCTATGTGACAAGGGTGAGCGATAGTATCGGAGATATAGCCGACAGGCTTAGTGAATTTTTGGTGCAAACCAAAAAACTTATTTCGGAAAAAAACATACAAGCCATTGAAAATACTTTGGGCCATATAGAAAAAATAACATCCCGCGGTGAAGAGTTGGAAATAAAAGTAATCGATTCTTTGACGCAATTGGATCAAACGCTTCAGGATTTGAGGGGTTCGATGCAGGGCATAACACATTCTTTTGAGGGTGCAACCAAAGACTTTGCTTCCATCAAAGACAAAGTTAATCCGCTTTCTGAGGAACTTTTGACTGCCGCCAAAAGATTTGACGGGTTAATGTTTAAAGTAGAAAAAAGTTTAGACAGGGGCGATTATAATATCAAAAATATGCTTGAGCCTGTTTTGGTGGATATGCAGATACTTTCCTCGCAGATCAACGATTTGGCACAACAATTAAAACAGAGTCCAAGCGATGTACTGTTTAAAGCCAGAAAATCGAGAAGAGGGCCCGGCGAATGACAAGAGATAAAATTCAGCAAAGAGAGATACCAAATGCCAAGCCTTAGAAATATTTCATGGATAGTACTATTTTTATTGTTTCAAGGATGCAGCATCAAAGAGCCCCCTTTGAAAGTTTATACCCTTAGCGCAGATACCGGCATAAAAGCCCACAATAGTGCCCTAAAAGGGGAAACGGTCAAAGTGATCTATCCTCAAAGCCTTAAGGAAAAAATAGGCCAAGAAATGAATTTTTCCTATAGCGATAGCGAGCAGGGAAGCTATCAGAATGCCCAGTGGTCAAACAATATAGCACAATTGTTGCAAGGTGTCTTTATTGAAACACTGCAGCAAAGCGGACTTTTTAAGGCTGTACTCTCTTTTGCTTCAACGGCACAGGAAGATCTCAGGCTGGAGAGTACTATTTTTACTTTTTCGCACCGCGTGAGGGGGGCTGCATCAGATGCGGTTGTTTCGATACAATTTTTTCTTGTTGATGCCGATTCCGGAAAATTGGTTAAAAGCAGACGGTTCAGTTATGCCATTCCTACTGTAACGACCGACGCGAAAGGGTATACGGATGCCACCAACAAAGCATTAAGAAAGCTAAACAGGGATTTGGTTTCTTGGCTTGAGGGGTAAGCACAAGACGATATACTCATGTTTTTATTGGAAGAAACCCGTTAATATTTGGAAGCTAAAGGTGAAGATTTAAAACGTTTCCAAAGGAATCGTTTTTTCTTCTCTGCTTTCCACGTCCTTGATCCAAATTGTACCATTTTTAAGCTCATCTTCTCCTATAAGCGCGACATATCTGGCCTCAGTTTTGTCTGCACCTTTCATATGGCTTTTAAAACCTTTTGCATTGTACTCGACTGTCACTTTTGTTTCCAGCCTTTTGCGAGCGGCAAGGGACAAAAGCAGTTCTATGGCATCATCACTCATTGTTCCAAGATAGATACCCTTGCGCTCAACTTCCGGCATTTTGACCAGTTCCATAATACGCTCTATGCCGATCGCAAAACCTACTGCGGGGGTAGGTTTGCCATCAAGAAACTCCACAAGCCGATCATAGCGCCCCCCGCCTGCGATAGCCGATTGCGAACCAATTTCATTGCTTA
>JAUPLS010000156.1 GCA_030836805.1 Campylobacterota bacterium
ACGGTGGAGTTGGTCTTTCAGAAAAAATACACCCGTTTTGTCGATGCTTCCCACTCTCCTGCTTTTGAAGTTGTCTATGAAGACAGCAACGTAGATATGAGAGAAGGGCACATTGATATACCGCATATTTAGACTTTTGGTATGCAATTAGAAAAACCGAAACTTTTTCCGGACAATAAAGCCTTTATCGGGATAATGGGGCTTTTGGTTGTTTTATTGTTGGTGCGCCTTGCTTTTCTTTATCAGGAGTATCAGGCCTTTATCCATAAACCTTTTTTCTATACCCATGCAGAGGTGCTGTTATCTTACCCCAAAAGCAAAAACGGCAAAACTTACCAGGTGTTGAAGCTTCGCAGTGATGAAGGGTTGACATTTTATACCACCAATTATCAGAAAAAAGATTTTCAACATACCAAGGTGCGCCTGCAGCTTTTGCCCGATAGGCGGATTACTTTTTGGGGGTATCTTGGAACGTTTTTTGTCAAAAGCCGTATCAGGGATATCATGCCGATATCTGATGAAGGATTCAAAGAGCATATTTTTCAAAAGGTCGCTTTGCAGCATGAAAACAAAATGCTGGGATCTTTTTACAATGCGATCTTTTTTGCAACGCCTCTGGATGCAGAGTTCAGAAAGAAGGTCAGTATGCTCGGTGTCAGCGATCTTGTGGCACTCAGCGGGTTTCATCTGGGGATACTGTGGGGAATAACCTACGGGCTTGGCTTTTGGTTTTATCGATTCTTTCAACAACGTTACTTCCCGTACCGTTTTGCACTTTTGGATGTGGGTATCGTCAGTATGGCTTTTTTGGGAGCCTATCTTTGGTTTGTTGATTTTCCGCCTTCTCTGGTGCGTTCTTATGCAATGGTCTTGACGGGTTGGCTGATGCTCCTGCTTGGAATGGAGCTGCTTAGTTTCACTTTTTTGCTGACAATCGTAGCCGTATTGATGGCATTGTTCCCTTTTTTGATGGTTTCATTATCGTTTTGGCTCTCGGTAACGGGTGTTTTTTATGTCTTTTTGGTATTGCACTATGCCCAAAACCTCCATAAAATGATCATTGCATTTCTCGCGCTTCCTTTGGGTGTCTTTGTTTTGATCCTTCCGGTGATACATGCGCTCTTTGGGATAACCACTCCCTACCAGCTGCTTTCGCCGCTGCTCTCGATGCTCTTTGTTCCATTTTACCCCTCAGTGATCTTTTTGCATTTTATCGGGATGGGCGGTTTGCTGGACCCTGTTTTGGCATGGCTGTTTGATCTGCCTCATGGAGGAAAGGATTACCTGGTTCCTCTTTGGGCATTGGGTGTTTATGTGGCGATCTCTATAGGCGCGATATGGAACCGATGGCTATTTTGGAGCGCTTTGCTGAGTTCGACACTGTATGCTTTTTATATCTTTGGAGGATCGGCCTTTACCTGATGTGGTCTATCTCTTCTTCTTTGTTGAGCAGATCGCAAAATTTTAACCCGTGAAGGAAAATTGCCCAGGAGATATAAATCCACAAAAAGAAAAAGAGCAGCGTGCTGATGCTGCCGTAGATGCTGGTATAGGTTTTGTTATAGAGGATATAAAAGACAAAAGCGCTTTTTGAAACGTACCATACCAAAGAAGCGATAAAAGAACTGATGATTGCAGCGGAAAATTTGATATGGGTATTTGCAGAGAGCTGGTAAGCGGTATAAAAGATCATCCATACGATAAAGTAGGGCAACAAGCTATAGAGATGAATAGTGCTGGTGATACTGTTTTTGTCGAGATAGGTTTGTATAAAAGTAGAGAGGTAGAATGAACTTCCCATCATCGCAGGGATAAGTGTAAGAAGCAAGAGATAGGTTTTGATCGCACCCCAGATGGTCCGAGTGGGCACATTAAAGATATCATTAACGATATAGTCGTAGTTTTTAAAAAACATAATGGCTGCAAATATCACGTAAAGAGCCCCGACAGAGCCCAGTTCGTCCGAATTTGCCATAAAAGTATCGATATAGCCTATGAGCTCTTTGGAGTCTGCAGGCATGAGATTTGAAAATAAAAGCGATTTGACTTTGTCGTACATGGAGTCAAACAAAGGCAAAGTGGTAAAAACAAAAAAGAGAATCACCATAAGAGGGATAATCGAAAAGAGCGTGCTCCAGCTCAGGCTTGATGCATAATGTCCCAATTTATCATCAAACAAATCTTTGAAAAAATCACGAAGAAAAACATAATAGTATTTTAAAAGGGATCTCATGAGAGATCCCTTTTAGTGAAGAGTGAAGAGTGAAGAGTGAAGAGTGTCGGTATGCATTGTTTTACAATGCTTTTATTGAATAAAATAGAAAGATAGTTTCTTTTCAATAATTTTTCATTTTTCATTTTTCATTTTAAAAAGGCAAACGCCTTTTTAATTTGGCAGTCCCATTTTCCCCGGATTTAAAATATTGTTGGGATCAAAGGCATTTTTGATATCTTTAAATAAAGCAAGCTCCTGTTCATTGAAGGCGATATTCATAAAAGGTGCTTTGCTCGTGCCTATGCCGTGTTCGCCACTCAGGGTGCCGCCCATCTCAACCACAAGTTCAAAAATCTCTTGTATGGCATGATGTCCTTTTTCTAGCAGCTCTTCGTCGGGATTGTCCAGCATGACATTAACATGAATGTTGCCGTCTCCCGCATGTCCAAAGCACGGCACTTTAAATCCATACTTGTTGCCGACGGCATAGATGCGCGTGAGTGCTTTGGGCAGCATACTTCTTGGCACGGAGATATCTTCGTTGAGCTTTTTGTTTCCAAAGATGGTGATAGAAGGAGAAGCATTTCTTCTGGCATACCACAACTCCTCCCTTTTGGCTGCATCGTGGGCTACGACAAACTCTTGTGCCCCATTTTCTTTGAATGATCTTTCTAAGATTTCCAGCTGAAAAGAGACCTCCTGCTCCACATTGCCGTCCACATCTCCTATAAGAAGCGCTCCGGCTTCTTCAGGAAGATCAACACCCAGTTTTTCTTTAACCGCATGCACGACTAGACTATCAAGGAATTCCATTGCAACAGGATTGGCACCGGCTGCAAGTGATTTGAATACGGCATTCATCGCAGCTTCCACAGAAGGGAAGATTCCCATGTAGGCTTTGGTAAATTTTGGTTTAGGGATAAGCTTAAGCGTAATTTCTGTCAAAACAGCAAGGGTTCCTTCGCTTGCGATAAGAATGCCTGCGATGTTATACCCTGCCACATCTTTGATCGTTCTTTTTCCTGCACGGATGATATCGCCGTTTGGACGCACTGCACGCAGCGCCATCACATAATCTTTTGTAATGCCGTATTTGGCGGCACGCATACCCCCTGCATTTTCACTGACATTTCCTCCAAGCGAAGAGTACTGCTCGCTGGCCGGATCGGGCGGATAAAAAAGGCCTACTGCTTCTACGGCTTTTTGCAAATCCATGTTGATGACCCCGGGCTGCACTACCGCAACCATATTTTCCATGTCTATCTCAAGGATTTTATTCATATGTTTTTCCATGGCGAGCGTAATACCCCCCTGAGTCGGAAGAGCGCCGCCTGTAAATCCTGACCCTGCACCGCGGGGTGTGATAATGATGCGATGGGTATTGCAGTATTTTAAAATTTCGCTGACATCCTTTTCATCTCTGGGAAAAACAACGGCATCAGGCTGAAAACGTGTGCGTGTCGCATCATAGCTGTAAGCGATAAGATGTGCTTTGTCGCTATAGACATTTTCTTGGCCTACAATTTCTTTCAACGCCTCTATGTGTTTGGCATCTAACATGATTTTCTCCCTATTGCAAACGGTTATATGAGCCAACTGCTGAAGTTAACACAGCGTTAGCGTAGTTTTTTGGGCTTGGCCCAAAAAGCGTTCTCATCAAATGGACCCCATCGTTTGATAATAGTTTCCTTCTTTGCTGCTAAACCATCCTGATTTTATCTCATCAAAGTGCATAAAAAAAGGATATTGCCCTTGCGCGGGCATTCCGCTTAGAGCTTTTTGTCCGACGATCTTGCCCGAAAAAGGGTCAAGAAGTACTGCACGCTCTTTGTGCATAATGCATACAAGGCCCACTTGATACATTTCGGCAAATTTTGCAAGATTCTCTTTGGTCGGGACATCTTCGCCTTCTTGAGAGAGGAATAGTGCATACAAATCCGGATGTATCCATGTTTTAGAATATTGTGAAGTCATTTTGCTATAGGTTTGGGCATCAGGTGCCAAAAGCAAGACGTTGCCATAGAGATAGCCGCCGATCACTTTATCGTTGGTGTGTACGGCAGTTTTGATACTAGGCAGACTGTTGTGGTGCATGAGGGGCGACTCGATAAGTACGGCGTTTCCGTCAGAAGAGGTTTGCGTCACACGATGAGTGATCGTCTGAAGATTATCACTGTAGGTATGAATAACTACTCCGCTCATGCCGTTGATTGGAAATGGTTGGGTTAGGGTAATGCCTTTTTCACCAACGCTTGAAACAGCACCTTGTACCGTCGAAGGGAAAAAATCTGCAAAAAGTGGCAAGGCAGTCAAAAGCAATAGAGCTATTTTGCGCATAGCGAATCCTTTGTAATAGAGTGGATTAGATTATACAAGTAAAATATTAAAATTCTATTGAGATGCGCCAAGAGCTTTTAAGCAGAGGTCCCCTTTAGCTATTTAAGTTATAATAATGATTCAATAAAGGGAGCTTGATGAAATACCTTATAGTATTGATTTTGATAATGCAGACTTTGTTTGGAGCAAAGGTAACGTATGAGAAATGGGAAAGCGGCAAAAGTTTTTCTGAGTATTTAAGCTCGCGCAATATCTCAACGGCATTATTGAATTCTATTTCGGAAGAGGATCAAACATTTCTTTCGGATGTTCGCAGCAATTCTCGCTATTATGAAGCTAAAGATGCAAACGGCACATTGCTGCACGCGCTTATTCCGATAGGCAAAGAGATGCAGATTCATCTTTACAGACAAGATGGCGGATATGGTTTTGATATTATTCCTATCGAATATAAAGAAAATGATTATTACGGAAAAGTCGATATCAAAAGCAACCCTTATATGGATACTATTGAAGCCGTAAATCAACACAACGTAGCAAAGAGGGTCGGCCAAGCTTTAAAGGGCGTCGTGAATACAAAAAAATTCCATCCCGGCGATGAGATCGATTTTATCTATAACCAAAGGACGCGATTGGGCAAACTTAGTCAAATGCCCAACATAAAAGTGATTAGAGTCGTTATGGGCGACAAAGAACAGTTTATTTATGTGGATGAAGACGGAGATGGTTATGATGACACTCAAAAATCAATCTCCTATCAGGTTACAGGAAAGAAAAAGATTGTTTATACGCGCCGAGTTCCCGCTTCCAAACAAGAAGCTGTCTTTGGCATGCCTTTGCACAAAGCACGCGTTACGTCCAGCTTTTCCTATAGAAGATGGCATCCTGTTTTGCGTCGCTATCGTCCGCACCAAGGGACTGATTTTGGTGCAAGAAAAGGTACCCCTCTTTTGGCCGTCAATGATGGAAAGATCATAGATGCAGGATGGAGGGCCGGCTACGGCAACACAGTCAAGCTACAGCATACGGGGGGGTATGTTTCTTTGTACGCGCACCTAAGCAAGATACGTGCAAAAGCGGGACAGTATGTTAAAAAAGGGCAAATTATAGGGTATTCGGGCAATACGGGCGTAAGCACCGGCCCTCATCTGCATTTTGGTTTGATGAAATATGGAAGATGGATCGATCCGATGAAAGTATTGCGTAAAGAATCTACGGTAGCAACGGTATTGAAAAAATTTACCAAGTATGAAGATGTGACAAGTACAAAATATAAAAAAGTAGAGATCAGGGGAGTGCAAAAATATAAAAAAGCATTGCTGGCACACAAAGATCAAAACACCTCTTCTTATAGATGGGGGATAACGCAGCTGCAAAGTGTATACCTTAACGATAGAGAGAAGTTTATAAATGATGCACAAAAATGAGATTAAAAATTTTACATTGCATGCGCTTAATGATGCAAAATTTGTAAAAACCGCATTGGCTAGATATGAGCAAAACGGCGTATCTAAAACATGGGAAGTCGTACAGGCGCATGACAGTGCCGCCGTGCTTATTTATCATGAAGAAAAAAATATTTTTGTTTTGGTTCGACAGTTTAGGCCGGCCGTGTATGTTCACAATAACGATGGAATGAGTGTCGAGCTTTGCGCAGGTATCATAGATAAAGAGATGACGCTGGAGCAAATTGTGCAAGAGGAGATAGAAGAAGAGTGCGGCTATAGCGTGCCTTTGGGGGAGATCAAAAAAATTACCTCTTTTTATACGTCAGTCGGTTTTGCCGGAAGCAAACAGACGCTTTATTTTACAGTAGTCAATGATGCAATGAAAGTGAGCCAAGGCGGAGGGGTTGAAGGCGAGATGATTGAGGTAGTGGAGTTGCCTATTGCTCAAGCCAAAGCATTGATGTATGATGAAAGTATTGTCAAAACGCCAGGCTTACTGTTTGCTTTTGAGTGGTTTTTCATGCAAAAAGAGCATCAAGAAAATTGCTAAAATCGCATCGGTGCTTCAAGGCACCTTTTCTACCCTAATCGCAATATCTTTTGAGAATATCTTCATAGGCATCAATACGTCTATCGCGCAAAAAGGGCCAAATGTCTCTTACTTCTTTGGTGCGTTCATGTTCGATATCGGCATATAAAATGGCTTCATTTTCGTGGCCGGCTCGGACTAGGATTTCACCCTGGGCACCGCACACAAAAGAGTTCCCCCAAAAACGTATGCCATGCATCGCACCGGAGCTGTCTGCTTCAAATCCTATACGATTGCAGCTCAACACAGGGATGCCGTTAGCAACAGCATGGGAGCGTTGAATCGTGATCCAGCTTTCCAACTGTCTTTGTTTTTCTGCTTCGCTGTCTGCATCAAACCAGCCTATGGCAGTCGGATAGATAAGAAGTTCCGCCCCTTTGAGTGTCATCAGCCGTGCCGCTTCAGGATACCACTGGTCCCAGCATACAAGCACGCCGAGTTTGCCCACGGAAGTTTTAATGGGCTCAAATCCCAAATCTCCAGGGGTAAAGTAAAATTTTTCATAAAATCCGGGATCATCGGGAATATGCATCTTGCGATATTTTCCGGCTACGGATCCATCTTTTTCAAATACTACCGCAGTATTGTGATAAAGTCCGGGAGCACGCTTTTCAAATAGAGAAGTTACCAGCACAACACCATTTTCTTTTGCGACGGAACTCCAGAAAGCAATATCTGATTCAAAATCGGCAGCATAGGCAAAAAATGCCGTATCTTCATTTTGGCAAAAATATTCATTTTGATGAAGTTCCTGCAATACGACCAATTTCGCATTGTTTTTTGCCGCTTCTTGTATCTTTTGGGCGGTCATTTTGACAGTCATCTCTTTGGTATCATAATATTTTTGCTGGATCAGTGCAATTCGCATTATTTTGCCTTTCAGTTTTTCGTCATTTTAGCATAAGGGGTGCATAAAAGTGAATACTGTCGATATTGTTTATAGCATTTTAAATAGGCTTGCGATATAATAAAATTTTCTGGTTAAATTATAAACTAGATTGCGGATTAAGTCCGCAATGACGAAAACCCCGTCATCGTGAACTTGATTCAGGATCTAATGGCTTAATTATCCAAAGGGTTCAATTTTAAAATTTTTTAGATTTATACATATGGAGAAAAACCATGGTTCGAAGTATCTGGATAGCAGGATTGATCAGCTTGGCGGGTGTAAGTGCCTATGCAGGGAGCCAATCGATGGAATTATCAAAAATACAGTCTGATGCCTCCTATGAGTACGACAGTGACCGTACAGTGATCAAATCTTATCTGGATGCGATCAATATATTAAGAAGCCAGCCAAGAAAATGCGGCAGCAAGGGCACATTCAAAGCCGCAGCCCCTCTTAAATGGAGTGACAAGCTTTATAAAGCTTCACTGGAGCATTCTCACGATATGGCAACGCACGGTTTGCTTTGCCATGCGGGTTCAGGAAAATCAACCGATGTGACAGGCACGAAAAGCGGCTGGATGCGACGGGCAAGTCAAGCTTCTGAGCGGGGAAAATTTCACGGATATACTTATAATAAAGCATTTGCCTTTGCCGAAAATATAGGCGCAGGACAAAAAACGCTGCCGGATATTGTCCGGGCATGGGCTGACAGCCCCTCGCATTGTGCCAATATCATGAACCCCGATTTTAGGGAGATGGCTTTGACAAAAAGCACCAATCCCGATACCCGCTACAAAACGTTCTGGACGCTTAATCTCGGATACAGGCGCTAGAATGCAACCTGCATCGTAGAACAATGCAA
>JAUPLS010000157.1 GCA_030836805.1 Campylobacterota bacterium
GATATTTTTGGCGGAGACGGACAAAGATATACACCAAGGGAATGGTTCATTGCTCCGATTGATGTTATTGAGCAAGCTATAAATCTAATTATTAGCGGTGAAATAATAAATTATAGATATGACGAAAAAAATGAAACTTTAATTTTTATAGATTCAGCCCGCGTATAAACGCCGATCGTCTCCGTTTTTAGCCGGTTTTTAATTTTTTCTTTTATCTGCGGATGCGTTTTTTATGCGGGCAAATTCATCTTCGGTAAGTTTTGCCGGTTTTGTAAGGATCTCATCTGGTATGTTGGACCACTTGCACAAGCCGATCGCAAAAAACTTCAAAACTAGGCAGCCGAAGGACTGCTTCTCTTTGTTTTGTTCCCCACATCGGTTCGGGAAAATAGCTGTCTTGCGCAAAACGTGCCATGATATGCCAATGCACATGAGGAAGGTAGTTGCCAAAACTTGCGATATTGATTTTGTCAGGTGTGTAGTAGGCAATCATCTCTTTTTCGATGATATCCAGAAGATGATAGATCTCAAGTTTTATCTCAGCGGGGACATCACTCATCTCTTTATAGGGGTACTGCGTAAAGATCTTGAGCCAAGGAATCTCGCTGGGATGAATCTCTATTTTGATCGTTGCATTTTCATAAATAGTCGACATTACCGTATCCTTCTAAGCGTATAAGAGTTGAGTTTGTAGATGCTTGAAGCCTTTGCATTTACTTTGAGCGGGGCAACAATAACATCGGCAGCTTCTTTGGCAAAATTTTCATCATAGGGATGATCAGAAAGATTGGCTGATGTGGTGTAGGCCCATCCAAGTCGTTTGAGCAGCAAAAGATGATGCTTGTCTTGTATAATGCGATAAGAATGTCCATTAGGCAAGACGAAAGTAGTTTTCTTTGCACGTCTTACGAGGTTTTTGTGTTTTTTGGGGATGCGTGCAAAGGTATTGAGCGCTGCAAGGGAGGGAAGAGCTTTGATGTAATGCTTGTGCGAAGGACGTTGCTTTATTTCACTAAGTCTGGCATCATTCTGTGAGACAAAACCGATCGTAGTATCGGTTTGTGTGAGAAAAACGAGTTTTAAAAACTGCCCACTGCCCACTGCCCACTGCCCGTTTAGCTTAGATAGTCTTGCAGCGCTTTAGGTTCGAGCTCGCCGTCATGTGCTTTAAGTTCTTTGATGGCTTCAGCGGTTGCGCGCGCAGCAGCAATCGTCGTAAAATAGGCAACTTGATTGGAGAGCACAGATTGGCGGATGGTTTTTGCATCGGTTTTGCTGGCTTTGTTGTCGCTTGTATTGATGGCAAGGGCAATTTCTTGGTTGCGGATCATGTCATCGATATTTGGGCGGCCTTCAGATATTTTGAAGACTTTGCTTGAAGCGATACCGGCTTGCTGAAGCGCAGCATGGGTTCCCGCTGTTGCAACGATCTCAAACCCCAAATCCACAAATTTTTTGCCTATTTCGCCTGCATGAGGTTTGTCGTTCTCTGTCAAAGAGATAAAAAGTTTGCCGCTAAGGGGGATATTGTTTTTGCTTGCAAACTGGCTTTTGGCAAAACTCATACCAAAGTTGTCTGAAATCCCCATGACTTCTCCGGTAGATTTCATTTCAGGCCCCAAGATAAGATCTGAACCCGGAAGCTTGTTGAATGGAAAAACCGCTTCTTTGACGGCTACATGGTTTTTGAGGTTTGGCTCCATGATCTTTTTGTCAAAGTTGACAACGTTGAAAGTATCATAATACCTGAGTGACTCTTTAAGATCACCTTGCACCATGACTCTGGTGGCGACTTTTGCCAAAGGTACGCCGGTCGCTTTTGAGACAAACGGAACTGTCCTTGATGCTCTTGGGTTGACTTCAATCAGATAGATTTCTCCTTTGTGGATAGCATATTGAATATTAAGAAGTCCTATCACGCCAAGCCCAAGTGCGATCTGTGCCGTCTGCTTTTTTACTTCTTCCAGCAATGTTGTGGAGATAGAGATGGGAGGCAGCGAACATGCACTGTCTCCCGAATGAATCCCCGCCTCTTCAATATGCTGCATCACTGAGCCGATATAAACGTCTGTTCCGTCACAAATAGCATCTACGTCAAGTTCAATTGCGTTGTCAAGAAATTTGTCGATAAGCACAGGGGCATCATTGGAAACGCTTACTGCTTCATCCATGTATTCTCTCAATTCTGCATCGTTATATACCGTACGCATACCGCGGCCGCCAAGCACAAAGCTTGGGCGCACAAGTACAGGGTATCCGATGCGGTTGGCGATCGCCATCGCTTCATCTTTGGCAAATGCCGTACCGTTATCAGGCTGCATGAGTCCCAACTCTCTTATAAAGGTGGAAAATTGTTCTCTGTCTTCTGCCAAATCAATTACTTTGGCTGATGTGCCTGAAATTTTTGCGCCGATAGCCGTAAGATTTTTTGCCAACTTAAGAGGCGTTTGTCCGCCAAAGTGCACGATGACACCATCCGGTTTTTCAACTTCTATCACATTTCTGACATGTTCAAAGTCGATAGGTTCAAAGTAAAGGACATCCGAAGTATCATAATCGGTAGAAACAGTTTCGGGGTTACAGTTGTACATGATAGATTTGATACCCATATCTTCCAGGGCAAAGGCGGCATGAACACAGCAGTAGTCAAATTCAATTCCTTGACCGATACGGTTGGGGCCTCCCCCGATGACCAGTACTTTTTTATCTTTGGATGGAGCCGTACATGGCTGTGGTACCTTGGTGATATTGGTCGTAGAGTAGAGGTATGGAGTCAATGCCTTAAACTCAGCGGCACAAGTATCCACTTCATTATACTCAAGACGAACACCGAGTTTTTCTCTTGCGTTATAGATATCATTCTCACTAAGAGTCAGCCCCTCATTTTTATTGATGATCTGTGCTATCATCGCATCCGAAAAGCCTTCGGACTTGATTTCTCTGAGTCTTGTCTCATCTGAAAGCAGGGCGACATCCATCATCTTCTCTCTTTGGACAAGTTCTTCAAATTGGTAAAGAAACCATTTGTCGATTTTGCACAACTCATAGATGGCATCTGCAGACATACCTCGTCTAAATCCTTCGTATGCATAGAGCATTCGGCTTTGGTTTGGACGCCTGATCTCTCTTATGAGTTCTTCTTGGTCGCACTTGATGGTATTAAATCCGATGAGTCCTGTCTCAAGCGAACAGAGTGCTTTTTGAAACGACTCTTTGAAGGTACGGCCTATGCTCATAGCTTCGCCCACAGATTTCATTGCGGTGGTAAGCGTAGAGTCTGCCAGTGGGAACTTTTCAAACGTAAATCTTGGAAGCTTGGTAACGATATAGTCAATCACGGGCTCAAAACTTGCGGGTGTTCCAGTGATGTCGTTGGTGATTTCATCAAGGGTGAAACCTACTGCAAGCAGTGTTGCAACTTTGGCGATAGGATATCCTGTAGCTTTGGAAGCCAATGCCGAAGAACGGCTTACTCTTGGATTCATCTCTATAACGATCATACGTCCAGTTTCAGGGTTGATGGAGAACTGTACGTTTGACCCCCCTGTATCTACGCCGACTTCGCGTAAAATTTTAAAAGAGGCATCTCTCATATGCTGGTATTCTTTGTCGGTCAAAGTAAGTGCCGGAGCGATGGTGATGCTGTCTCCTGTGTGCACGCCCATGGGGTCAAAGTTCTCAATAGAGCACACAATGATACAGTTATCTTCTTTGTCCCGAATGACCTCCATCTCAAACTCTTTCCATCCCAGAAGCGATTCTTCGATAAGGATTTCAGAAATAGGGCTGGCTTCCAGGCCCCCTTTGACAATCTGTTTAAATTCGTCCATATTGTATGCGACGCCCGATCCGCCGCCGGCAAGGGTATAGGAGGCGCGAATAATGAGAGGAAATCCGATATTTTTGGCTGCATCTAAAGCTTCATCCATCGAATAGGCGTATTGTGACACAGGGAGATCCATGCCGATTTTGATCATCGCCTCTTTAAACGCTTGTCTGTCTTCACCTTTTTTGATCGCTGCAGGATTTGCTCCAAGAAATTCAATGCCTTCGAGCATTTTTTTGTCATGCATACTCATCGCAACATTGAGCGCCGTTTGCCCCCCCATCGTAGGCAAGATTGCATCAACATTCTCTTTTTTGATAATTTTTGCAATCACTTCTTCGGTGATTGGTTCGATATAGGTACGGTGTGCAAATTCAGGATCGGTCATTATGGTTGCGGGGTTTGAATTGATAAGTACCACCCTGTAGCCTAGCTCTTTGAGTGTTTTTGCTGCTTGAGTTCCTGAATAGTCAAATTCACAAGCTTGTCCGATCACAATAGGTCCAGAACCGATAAGTAAAATAGTTTTGATGTCTTCGCGTTTTGGCATGGAGAAATACCCTTGATTTTTAGTTAAAAATTATACACTCAAGAGATATAAAAAGCCCTTAAAAGGCTTTTTATAAAGAAAATAGAGGTTTAAAAAAGATCTAAGCTGTTGCTGTGTTGCGGATTTTTATTTTTAGATTTTTCTTTGATGATGGTTTGTGGTATTTTTGGTTTGACTGCTTCGATTTTTTCTAAAGGAATTTCCGGTTCAATTACACTTTCCTGCGTCTGGTCAATACGGCCTGGTATGCTTGAAACGGTAGGCATCGTTTGATTGCTGTCTTGCGTTGTTGCTGTTTGATTTTGTTCCTTTTTTAAATCTTTCGATACGGAGTATTGGATGGCCAAGTGGGTAGTGTTGGCATCAAACCCTTCGGCAAGCGTTGCCTTGGCATCATTGACCAAAAAAAATGTTTTGGGATGAAAAATGTCGCCATACGTTTTGATGCGCGCTACCTTGTAGGAGCTTTGAACTTCGATCTCGGTCACCACGCCCACGGGAATGCCGCTAAAAAATATATCGTCCAGCCCATTGGTGACTACCAAATCCCCTTTTTCTATCTTGTGCCATTTGGGAATAAATTTAACCAGCATTTCATTTTCTTTAAGTCCTATCGCAATACCGGGAGCTTTGTCTTTGCCTATAAAAACAGCAAAACGGCACATTTCATCAGACGTCAAATAGCCGTAGAGTTGATGGTTGTGTACTTGCGCGGTACCTGCAACGACATTATTTTGTATTAAACCATACAGTTTTCCCTCTTTTAAGCTTTTGGGTTTGGTTAGAATAATTTGCGAAAAGCTGTTGAGTTTTACATAAGAGATGGTGTCGGTGATAGAGATGTTGCGAACGGGTATTTTGCTGAGTTGGGGCAATATAGTGTAGATGTCTTTGACTTGCTTGATATAGTGGGTTTGCTCTAAAAGACGTTGGCGTAAAATAAGATTTTC
The DNA here is from genome assembly GCA_030836805.1 of Campylobacterota bacterium. GTDB lineage: Bacteria > Campylobacterota > Campylobacteria > Campylobacterales > Sulfurovaceae > Sulfurovum. Next base: position 5,327 of record JAUPLS010000157.1, read on the forward strand.
TTTATTTAGTTTCTCAATGGACTCTTTTTGAAAGAGATAGCTTTGGCTTTTGTCTTCTAAATTTTGTGTGAAATTTTGATAGTTTTGTTTAATGGGGTTGATGACACCCAAAAGCGTATTGGTAATACGCTCATCATTTCTTGTCAAAAGTATGGTTAAAACCAAAAGCAGAATGACAATGATAACGATTCTAGTCTTCATATGCCGTTTGCTGTAGCAGATCTATTTCATCTAACGCCTTGCCGGTACCTTTGGCTACAGCAAGAAGAGGTTCCTCTGCCACATAGACAGGAAGTTTGATGATATCTGAAAGATATTTATCCAAACCTCTGATAAGTGCACCGCCTCCTGAGAGCACAATGCCGTTTTCTACGATATCTCCGGCAAGTTCCGGCGGCATTTCTTCGAGGACAGCCACGAGTGCGTCGGCAATTTCTTCCAGTGAATCTTTCATGGCTGAACGGATATGCTCACTGGTAATATCAATAGAGGTTAAGCAGCCCTCTATCTGATCTCTTCCTCTCACGACGGTGGTTAGCTCCTCCTCTAAAGGAACGGCCGTCCCGATTTTGATTTTAAGTTCTTCTGCAACCCTGTCGCCGATAAGGAGGTTAAAATTTCTTTTAATATAATCTACGATGGCCTGATCGATCTTGTCTCCCGCAACACGAATAGATTTGCTGAGCACAAGCCCTCCTAGAGAGGTTACGCCAATCTCTGTCGTTCCGCCACCGATATCAACTACTAAATTACCGTTAGGATCTTTCACCGGCAAGCCTGCGCCGATAGCCGCTGCCATGGGTTCTTCGATAAGATAAACATAACGGGCTCCAGCATGTTCTGCGGAATCTTTGACAGCACGTCTTTCTACCTGTGTCAATCCGTAAGGTACACTGATGATGATGCGTGGACTAAAAAAGCTTTTTCTTTTATGGGCTTTTTCTATAAAATAACGAATCATCATTTCTGTTACTTCAAAATCTGCAATCACCCCATCTTTCATAGGGCGGATAGCCCTGATGTTTCCAGGGGTTTTCCCTACCATTTCTTTGGCTTCCTGCCCCACCGCGAGAATACGCTGATGCCCTTGTTTGTCAAATTGAATGGCAACAACAGAGGGTTCATTGATAACGATTCCTTCGCCTTTTACCAATACAAGAGTGTTTGCTGTCCCTAAATCGATAGCTAAGTCATTAGAGAACATACCCAATAATTTTTTAAACATTTATTTATCCTTTATGAGAGACGGCTGATTCTTTATTATGCCGTCTTTTTGTTTTTAATATACAAAGGTTTTGCACCCGTTTTGACTACATCTTCCGTGATAACAATTTCATATCCTGCAAGTTCGGGCAATTCGTACATAATATCAAGTAAAATTTCTTCCAAGATGGACCTCAAGCCTCTTGCACCCGTTTTTCTGTCTATGGCCTTTTGTGCGATGAGCGATAGCGCTTCTGTTTCAAAATGAAGTTGTACGTCATCAATTTCAAAAAGTTTTTGATATTGCCTGATGAGTGAATTTTTTGGTTCAACCAAAATGCGCACCATTTCATCTTTTGTGATGGCCCCAAGCGTTGCAAATATGTGAAGCCGGCCGATAAGTTCAGGGATAAGCCCAAACGACACAAGGTCATCAGATTCTACAAGGTGAAGAAGATTTTCTTCTTCTTTCTTGCTGCGTTTTTCTTGTCCGAAACCAAGCATATTGCTTCCGAGCCTTCTTTTGATGATGTCGTTTAATCCGTCAAATGCACCACCGCAAATAAAGAGAATGTTGGAAGTATCTATCTGTACAAAATCTTGATTAGGGTGTTTTCTGCCGCCTTTTGGAGGAATATTGACCACGGAACCTTCGATCAGCTTAAGAAGTGCTTGCTGTACTCCTTCGCCGGAAACATCACGTGTAATGGATCTGTTTTCACCCATTCTGGCGATTTTATCGATTTCGTCTATAAAAACAATCCCTCGTTCTGCGCGTTCTATATCCCCATCGGCTGCCATGAAGAGTTTGGTAAGAATGTTCTCGACATCCTCACCGACATATCCGGCTTCAGTA
>JAUPLS010000158.1 GCA_030836805.1 Campylobacterota bacterium
ATTTTAGAACTCTATGAGATTAAAAATAGACTTCTTTCAACAAAACGCGAAGTGATAAATCTTCAATCACAAATAAACCGCACCACTATAGTGTACAACTACACACAAGGAAACTACAATGAATAAAATCGTATTGAGAGCCTTTTTTTTACTATCAGCGACACTGCTTGGAGCGCTTGATATTCCGACTCAAAAAGCTCAAATTCGCCCTTTTGGTGCAACAATCGATGTTAACGCCAAAATTATCCAGCAAAATAGTGACCAGCAAGCCGTCACATCCCCTTTGAGCGGATACATTGAAGCATATTATGTTCGTGCCGGAGATAGAGTCAAAAAAGGGGAAAAAATAGCAAAAATAGTCTCAACCGAACTTTCAAAAATGGCAGTAGATTATCAGTCGTTAAAAACACAATACGGTTATTTGGATAAAAATTTTCAATCCAATAAAGAGCTGTATGAGCGCGGGATGCTCTCTACTCAGGAGTTTACCTCAAAACAAATCGAACGAGATGCCATGCATTCGCAAATAAAAAGCATAGAAGCCACTCTTAAAACATCAAATATAAAACCGGAAGCACTTAACACTCCAAACTCTGCACACTTTATTTATGCAACCGCTTCAGGGAGTATTTCTGAGATTATTCAGCCTCTGGGTTCATATGTAAAAGAAGATACTTCGATAGCACTTATTATCAATAAAAATGCCTTCTTTTTAGAGTGCTATGTTCCTCAGCGTTACGCTATGAATGTCAAAAATGGGCAAAAGGTGCTTATTAAAAATAACGCATCAACTCCTATATACGGGAAGGTTGAGCGCATTTTGCCATCAATAGATGAAAAAACTCAGCGTTTAAGTGTTTTGGCTTCCATAGAACCCTCTTCTCAAGAGCTATATCTTAACCAGTATGTCGGTGCAACTATCTACACCCAAAAGGATCAGAACTACCTCTCTGTAAAAAAATCAGCACTTACATTTTTTCAAAATGAGTGGGTTGTATTTGTTCCAGTACAAAAAAGCCTTTCTGCAAAACAAGAAGAACATAAGGAACACGATGAAGATAAAGAGAGTTCCCAGTACGAAGCCAGAGTAGTCGAAATAATTACCAAAGATGATGATTATATTGCAATTCGAGGGCTAGAGGAAGGTGAGAGCTATGTCAGCGATAAAAGCTATTATGTAAAATCGATGCTGTTAAAATCAGCTATCGGTGAGCATGGGCATTGATAGGAAATTATGATGATAAATAAACTTATAGATACTGCCCTTAAATACCGTGTTTTGGTCCTTGTAGCGTTCCTTGCTGTTATTACTTTTGGAATAAAATCATATCATGAGATACCTGTTGATGCATTTCCGGACATTACTCCAAAGCAGGTCGTCATTTATACCGAAAGTCCCGGTAATTCCGCCGAAGATATTGAAAAACTAATCACCTATCCGATTGAATCAGCACTCTCTGGTATGGCAGGTGTCAAAATGATTATGTCCAACTCTATTTTTGGACTTTCCTATGTATCCATCTTTTTTGAAGACAATATGGACATCTATTTTCTCCGCCAGCTGGTTAATGAACGCCTAAGCGGTGTTGAGATACCACAAGGATGGGGAAAACCTGCACTTGGTCCCAATACCACCGGTCTTGGTCAAGTACTTTGGTATCAAATTCAAGATAAAACAGAAAAATTTTCACTGAGTGAACTGAGACAACTTCAAGAATATGTCGTAGCTCCGCTATATAAAAGTGTATCGGGGGTTGAAGAGGTTACGGGATGGGGAGGTCATGAAAAGCAGTATGATGTACTCATCGACACACAAAAGCTTCAAGATTTCGATATAACATACGATAGTGTGGTTAATGCTTTACAAAAAAGCAACAGTGCGGCAGGAGGACAATATCTCGAATTTAACCAAGAGCAATATCTTATACGAGGCGTAGGTCTTTACAGTTCATTGGATGATATTCGAAATACTCCAATAAAACATCTAAACGGGGATTCTATAACCATTAACGATGTCGCAGAAGTCAAAGAAGGGACATCGCCACGATTCGGAGCGGTATCGGTTGATGGAAAGGAAGCTGTTATGGGGATGGTGTTGCAACGCACCCAGACCAATGCGGCTGATGTTGTTGAACAACTCAAGGCAAAAACAAAAACAGTCAACGCAACGCTTCCAGAAGGTGTCAGCATCAAACTTTTATACGACCGCACAGAAATAACAAAAAAAGCTGTTGATACAATGGATGTGGCGCTGCTGGGCGGAATGATACTTGTAGGCATCGTTCTGTTCTTATTTTTATTTGAGTTGCGCTCGGCATTTATCGTTATTCTCTCGCTTCCAGTTTCATTGTTAATCGCTTTTTTACTAATGGATTATTATGGACTTAGTGCCAATTTAATGAGTTTAAGCGGTCTGGCTATTGCCGTGGGTATGATTGTTGACGGAACAGTTGTTATAGTCGAAAATAGCTTTAGAAAGCTGCATGACCATCCTAATGCTTCTCGATTTGAAGTCATTTCTGGGGCAGCTAAGGAGGTTTCAAAACCAGTAACCTTTGCGATTTTAATAATTGCCGTTGTTTTTTTACCGCTGCTCAGCCTCGATGGTTTAGCTGGAAAACTCTATGTCCCGATGGCACTTAACATAACATTTGTTATGCTGGGTTCACTTGCAGTTGCCCTTATTTTAGTACCTGTTTTAGCAACATATCTGCTAAAACCAACGGCTCATCACGATAATATTATTATGCGCGCATTTAAGAGAAGATACACACCGATGCTTAACTTCGCACTTTCTCATGCCAAGATGTTGCTAGGGGGAACATCTATCATCTTTTTAGTTTCGA
>JAUPLS010000159.1 GCA_030836805.1 Campylobacterota bacterium
ATTCTCTTAAACAGTATTCGAGATATTCCGGATTTTCCAAAGCCTGGGATTGTCTTTAAAGATATTACTACATTATTGGGAAATCCACAGGCACTGAACACCCTCATGGATCATCTTACCGATCGTTACTTAGAATATGATTTGGATTATGTGGCAGGTATTGATGCAAGAGGATTCATTTTTGGCTCTATACTGGCAGACAGGCTTGGTATCGGTTTTGTGCCTGTACGCAAAAAGGGGAAACTTCCCTATACGACCGTTGCAGAGAAATACTCTCTTGAATACGGTTTTGACGAAGTAGAGATACACATCGATGCGTTTGGGGAAAAGAAAGGTGCCAAAGTCCTTCTTGTGGATGACCTTATCGCCACAGGAGGCACTGCCAAAGCTGCAGTTAACCTCATCAATAAAGTAGGTGCGGAGTGCGTAGAGGCTTGTTTTATTATGGAGCTTGGATTTCTAAAAGGATGTGAAGGGTTTAATACCCAAGTTTATTCCGTCTTGCAAATCGACTGAACAAACCTTCAAAAGCAGTCTTCAAAATAGCCCCTTCCCTTAAAGTTTTTTAAGTCTAAAGGTTAAAGCGCGGGATTGTCTTTAGCAGGTTTTCTATCTCTTCTTCGGGGGCTTGGATCAAAAGTGGATTTGCTGCAGAGTCCAGCCACAAGAGGATTTCTTTCATTTGGTTTTCATTCATCACGGTGCATCCGGCCGTAGGGACATCTTTGATATGGATAAAAATGCATGAACCCGCCCCCCTTTTTTTCTGAGCATTGTGCGCCACTACGATACCGTACTCATAATAATTTTTAGGAAACTTCATCGCCTCGTAACTTTGATACTCTTTTTTGATGCTGCTGCTATCAACGATCTCATTATAAAACTTTGAATTTACATCATCCACGCAGTGGTCTGTCTCCCTGTAAACCTTGTATGGATAAGCGGTCTTCAGCGGAGCATATCCAAACCCCTGCTCCAACCTGAAAATACCCGCAGGGGATTTTCCATCACCCTCTTTTTTGATGATAGCCGCATCTTTGGGTATCTTGTGCAGTCCAATCCCCCACCCCATTCCGTTTCTACCTATTTTGACCTCAATGGCATCACCTGCTTTTTTCCACTGATCCCGGTGAAGCTCATAGCGTTGCAGCACAGCAGTAGGCGTTTCCCATCTTGGGGATATGACCACCAAAAGTTGTTTATTCTCTGCCTTTTGCGCATAAAGAAGCAAAAAAGAAAAACAGAGTGCGACTAAAATCTTCATTGTGTTATAATCCCCCCTATGGAATATGGAATTTTATCAATCATCATCCCGTTATTAACGATCTTTTTGGCAATTATAACCAAAGATGTTATGATTTCGCTCATCAGCGGCATTCTCATTGGAATGCTGGTGTTGCATAACTATAATCCCCTGGAAACCGGTGTTGCTTTTTTTGAGGGTATCATTGCGCTTTTTGCCGAAGACTGGATCACAAAGACACTTGTTTTTATGCTTTTGGTCGGCTCGGTCATCAGGCTCCTTGTATACAGCGGGGCGATTGACGGCTTCGTTGTATACCTCGATCAAAAAGCCAAAACCATAGATTCTCCCAAGGGGGCGATGCTTTTGGCTTATTTTATCGGCATTGTCATCTTCATAGAGTCTTCCATCACTGCACTTGTTGCTGGCATGGTTTCCAAACCGTTATGCGATAAAAACAGCGTCAGCAGAGAAAAACTTGCCTATATTTGCGATTCGACCTCTGCTCCTGTATGTTCGCTTATCCCGCTTAATGCCTGGGGCGCACTCCTGTTGGGGCTCATTGTTACAGCAATTGATGCCCGGGTGATTTCCGGAGACGCAATATCTTTACTGATTGCCTCTATTCCTTATAATTTTTATTCGATTTTTACTCTGCTAATTGTATTGGTTGTAATATTTTTAAATATCAATATCGGGTCCATGAAAAGTTCCATCCCCCACCCCTATATTCCCCACATCACAACAGATCAAACCCCTGCTTCAGTTTACAAAATGCTTTTGCCTGTCCTTTTTATGGTTTTGATGGTACCGCTTATGCTGTATTTTACCGGCAAAGGCGATATTCTCAAAGGAAGCGGTTCTACCTCTGTATACTATGCTGTTGCGCTTACTTTGGTTTTTATGTATCTTTACTATATCCCGACAAGAACACTCACCCACAAAAGCTATATTGCAGGACTTTATCAAGGAATGGGCGAAATGATACCTGTAACAATTATTCTGCTTTTTGCTCTTTTGATCGGCAAAGTAATCGGGGATTTGGGTACGGCACAATATCTGGCACATTTGCTCCAAGGTAACATTTCTCCAGTCATTGTACCGCTGCTTATCTTCATTGTAGCAAGCATTATCTCATTTTCTACCGGAACAAGCTGGGGAACTTTTTCGATCATGATGCCCATTGCGCTCTCTTTGTCTGCAACATTGCATCTTGACATTCCGCTTGTGATCGGAGCGGTCGTCAGCGGAGGAGTATTCGGCGACCACGCCTCACCCATTTCCGATACGACCATTATCTCTTCAATGGCGGCAGAATGCGACCACATCTCTCACGTACGCACTCAATTGCCTTATGCGCTTATCGGCGGAGGATTGGCAAGCATAGCATTTTTGATAGCCGGGTGGCTAACAGCATGAAACAAAATTATTTTTTCAGGAACGGCACGTTGCGTAAATCCTCTGCCAAATGGGCTTTTTTATGCCTGCTCA
>JAUPLS010000160.1 GCA_030836805.1 Campylobacterota bacterium
CTTCCATGGGCAAGAGAGGAAAATTGGCTTTGCACATCGCAGCAAACATCCCGTCGGTTTTTCCGCCCGCATAGCCGTTTGGCAGATAGGCGATCGCACTCCCCAGTCCGCAGCTTGGAGATTTTGACTTGAAAATGATGCCGCAAATACCTGCTTGGCTGATCGTGCGGCATTCATCTTCGCTTGCTTTTTGAAGCGCATCGGTCAGATCGGCTCCGTTTTTGCTGGAGACTATCAAAGGCGTCTTGCCGTCGATAACAACCTTGATGGCCGGCCTGGGTGTCCCAAAAGCCAAATGCTCGGGACAAAAAGGGACAAAATCGGCATATCTGCCCAGCTCATCGGTGATAAAACGGTCATGCTTATGCCCTCCGTTATAACGGATCGATGTGCCGAGCAAACAGGATGAAACGGCTATTTTCATGAAAAATCCTCCAAATCATTCAGTATCATGTCTGCGATTTTGGAAGATCCCCCAAAATGGGGAAGGATTCTCAGTTCTACCTCAGGATAAAGTTTTCTTAGCTGCTCTATCGTTTGAGGGATATCCACACCGACGTGTTTCCCTACATTCAAAAAAAGGGATAGATATCTATCGCGCTGCAATGCGCATCGGCCATCTCTTTTACGGCGGTTGGGATGTCAGGATGTGCAAATTCCAAAAATGCGGGCTTAATGGCAGTCAAATGAAACGGTTTTTCCTTATTGAGCCGATCTGCCAGCGCCAAAACTTCGTTATTGGAACTTGCTTTTTGACTCCCGTGTGCTACCAAAATCACACCTCTCATTTTTATGCCCTCCATTTCTACGCTTTTTACTAGTTGAAGTATACGCCAAAAGTTTTGCTTTTAGTGCATGAAAAATGTTAGTTTGTAAAAAATAATTACCATTAAATACTTTACTGTCGGCTTTTCTGCCAATATCGTTCGCCATGTCTCTTGCAAAATCTTTACGATCTGCTCACAACCAAATCATTTTTTCATCTCTCATTCTTTTAATTAGATATTATAATCTAACTTTGAAAATGATTCCAAATGGGCAACAATATTTATTTTATACTTTTATAAATCGCCAATATCAGCAGCCATGACAAAATCATTGTTATTACAGTATGACTTAAATAATGATGTCCGATTAACATCTTATAAACCCCCATACTCCAACCTATGACAAAAGCAAAAATTAGAGCTATAATTCTATTTTTGTATGTTTTAAAAAGAAAAAAGAGTGACATAAGCGCAAAACCGCCGCTTGCATGCCCTGCAGGATAGCATTTAAATTTTTTTGTAATTTCTTCGGGCATACCGTCAAGAATTCTTATATGCGGATAATCACCTCCAAATCCTATAAAATCGCGTGGGCAAGGCACATTTGATATCGCCTTTAAAATTCCGATAACAAGCGGAACAAAGGCGAGGCTTAACCAAACAATTAGCAATCCCTTTCTGTACCCTTTTAAAGTTGCTGCCGAATTTTTAAAGAAATAGATATACAAAGACAGCACCAAAACCCCAAAAAAAATAATTGCTTTTTTGATGCCGGAATAAAAAACAATATCCAACAAGCTTCCATTTTGATGAGATAAAAACCATTGATGAGTCTCATTATTATAAAAAAAATTTTGCACAAAAATGTCAATATTTGTAAATTCAAAAAGAAAAAAAACAATGACTAAAAAAAATATTGTAATTAAAATTTGTTTTTCAATCTTCATATCTATCTAATCTTTTTTTATGAAGCAAGCTTGCCCCCTGATAGTAACCGATAGTTTCATTTTTTATTTTTACATCAGTTGGAATTTCCTCATATTGAGTCATAAACACATCTTGTTTTAACACTTTATAGGTTTGAATTTTCTTGCCAATGGAAAGTACACATAATTTGTCATCTTTATAAAATCCAAGCTTTTGATAAGTTCCCACAAATGCTCGTTGCTTAAATAAAGGATCCAAGATATTTTTTCCATAGAACTTACTTTTATATGACCAATTTAGCAAGCCAAAAATCGTCGGCATAATATCAATTTGACTTGAAACCTTATCTACAACTTGCGGTTTTATGATATCAGGTGCATAAACAATCATAGGGATATGATATTTATCAATCGGAAGTTCCACTTTCCCTGCGCTTGAAGCGCAATGGTCCGCAACAATAACAAAAATAGTATTTTTAAACCAAGGCTTCTCTTGTGCCTTTTTCAAGAAATCCCCGATTGCAAAATCCGTATATTTTACGGCACCGTCTCTTCCGGTGTGTGAGGGTATATCAATTCGTCCATCCGGATAATCATACGGCCTATGGTTCGATGTTGTCATAACAAAGCTCATAAAAGGTTTGTGCGCTTTATATGATAAATCCGCTTCTTTTATTGTTTTATTTAATAGGTCTTCATCACAAACTCCCCATACAGTATGAAAAGTATCTTCCTCATCGGTAAAATCCGATCTATCGACAATGTCAAATCCATTGTTTGAAAAAAATTCGTTCATATTGTCAAAGTAGCCATGTCCACCGTATATAAATTTTGTCTCATATCCTTTGTTGCGAAATATAAATCCGCTTGAATACATATTATGATTATCCGGCCGCTTTACAATAGATCGACCGGCCATAGGCGGAACAGAGAGTGTGATTGCTTCCATTCCCCTTACCGTTCGTGTTCCTGTAGCATAAAAATTGTTAAAAAACATACTTTTTGGAACCAATGAATCAAGATTTGGCGTTAAACCTTTCTCTCCTCCAAGGGATTCTAAAAATTTACCGCTTAAACTCTCAACAACAATCATTACTACATTATAGTCTTTCTCTTCACCTGAATTTACTATATTTCTTGCTATAGTATTGGAATCTAAAAAAACAGAGTTATTTGCATCTATGACTTTTCGTAGATTTGGCAAAACATTCTTTTGCTTATGGGTTACATAAAAGGTATCATAATCAAGTGTATTATTTCTAAAAGCAGCAAAAAGAGAATACAGTCCTGATTTACTAAGTTCATTGTTGTATTGATTTGTAGAAACGTGTACAAAATCTTGGGTTACTCCGGCAAAAGACACAATCGGAATCAAAAGATAGATAAGCGCAGGCTTGAATCGTTCTTTCATTTTGCTCTCATTTTTTAAAATATCTTCAATATAGTTAAATCTATAAATAGCATAAAAAAGCATTCCGGAAATTATTGCAATAACGCTCAAAAGCGTACCCATAGGATACGACTCCCTTATGTTGCCGATAACTTCATTCGTATAGACTAAATAATCCACTGAAATAAAATTAAATCACACACTAAACTCATCCAACAAAAACCACTCGCTAAATTCTAAAAAAACAGCCCCAAAAAGAAGAATCTAGGTAAAAATATATGTAATATAATGATGAAATTTATGATTAA
>JAUPLS010000161.1 GCA_030836805.1 Campylobacterota bacterium
CAAGCAATCCCATAGGCGTAAACTTGGAAAGTACCCAATAGAGCTCCAACACTTCGGGCACATGGCTTTGCACCCAAAAAATAGTTTTTTGGGGATCAATGCCCAATGAAAGATAGTCCACAGCTGCTTCGATAGTATTTTGTTTGAGTGTTTGGGCGTCCTTAGAGGAGGTTAAAGAGTGATAGTTGGCGATAAAAGTAAAAAGCTCATGCTCCTCTTGAAGTTGGACCATAGGCTTCATCGCTCCGAAATAATTCCCTATGTGAAGTTTCCCGGAAGCCTGGATTCCTGTAAGTACACGCATTAATATACCCTCCTAAAAAATTCAGATATTATAGCGCATTAAAGGTTATGGCTTACTCGTCTTCCATCCGTTCTCCGCGTTTTCTCGCAACGATATCAAGAGGAACACCCTCAAAATCAAATTTGCTTCTGAGAAAATTTGCCAAATAACGCTTATAGCTAAAATGCAATCCATCCGGGCGATTGCTGATAAGTGCAATCTTGGGCGGCTTTGTCTCATATTGCGTGGCAAATTTGATTTTGACAACCGCTCCGTTATAGGAGGGGATATGGTGCCTATTGATTGCTTCACGGATCACTTCATTGAGTTTAGAGGTTGGGATGCGCTGCGTATAGCGCTTATAGATTGCAGTGATCTGGTCAAGTATCTTATGCACCCGCATACCTGTTTTTGCAGAGATAGTAATGAGCGGCGCATAGTGCAGAAACTTAAGTTCATCACGGATATTTTGAACGGCTTCTTCATAGGTTTTATCATCCCGGATATCCCATTTGTTGATGACGATAAGACAAGCAAGACGGTGTTTTTCTATGAGGCCGGCTACGCGCTCATCCAGTTCTGTTACGCCTACCGTTGCATCGATCATCAGCAAAACAAGGTTGGCCTCCTCAAGCATGGCTGTCGTACGCCCTAAGGCAAATTTTTCTATACCGACTATTTTGCTCCGTCGCCGGATGCCGGCAGTATCCACAAAAGTGATTTGATAACCGTCGTGCTCTATGGTTTCGTCTATAGGATCGATCGTCGTGCCTGCCACATCAGAAACCACAGATCGTTCTTCTCCCAAAAGTGCATTGAGCAGAGAACTCTTCCCGGTATTCACGCGGCCGATGATAGCGACCTTGATATGGTTGTCGATCTCTTCCTTGGTATCGTTGATATCACGAACGATCTCTTCAAAGGGATCCGCTTCCTCAGTGAGTTCTAGCCCCTCTTTTTCTTCACGTTCCGGAATATAAGCTTCAAGCCAAGCGTAAAAATCATTAAAATAACGGTTGTGGCTCACCGAGAGAGGGAAGGTAGCATCTGCGCCAAATTCCAGAAATTCCCAGTAACGCTCTTCCTCTTTTTCGTTATCTATTTTGTTGACTACCAATGCAAGCGGCTTCCCCAATCCCTGAAGTTGATAAAAAAGCGCTCTGTCTTCTTCTTCAGGCAATATTTTACCGTCTACCATATAGATGATCACATCGGCTTGTTTTGCTGCCCTAAGAGAAAGTTCGGCTACTTTACTGAAGAGTTCGGAGCTATAGTCTATCCCTCCTGTGTCCATGATTTCAAAATCACGGTTGCCCGAGATGGTAACGATGCGTTTTTTTACATCTCTTGTGGTGCCGGATACATCTGAGGTGATGGCATCTCTTTGTCTTGCCAAACGATTGAACAGAGAACTCTTTCCTACGTTTGGACGTCCTAAAATGGCTACTTTTTTCATACTAAATATCTTTCTTTATTATTAATAGAATTATAGCGTAATAAGTGAGGATGTTGGTTGTTTTCTTTTTTTGAGCCTTGGCTCAACGGTTATTAATTTGTCGGAATTTGCATTTTGTGCTTTTTGTATGGATCGGTTATTGTAAAATATTGATGCAAAAAGTATCTTTGATAACGGATTTGGCAGACTCATTATAATGGATTGGGTTAAGTATAGTACAATTTCATACAATTTAATACAGAGGAATTATCGAATGATAAAAAAATACTTCATGGGCCTGTTCTTTATCCTATTAGCCTCTTCTTTTATGCAGGCCAAAACCCTCAAGGCGGATTACAAGGTGAGTTTTGGGATATTTGGGGAAATAGGTACAGCCAAAGCTTTGTTGGACCGAAACAACACGCAGTACACTATAGATATCCATCTTGATGCCACGGGAGTCGCGAAAACACTCAGCAGGGGGCGCACAGAAAGACATATCTCTCGGGGGCGTATTGTGGATGGAGTAATGAGAAGTGATTTTTATAAGGTTATCAGGACGGATAGTTCGAGGGCAGTGAATAAAGAGTATTTTATAGACCATAAAAACAAAAAGGTTATCAAAACCTATAAAAAATTTAAAAATGGCAAACTGGTTTCAGAAAAAAAGAGTGTGCTGGATTTTTATGCCAAAAATGACCTGCTTACGCTTTATTTTAATCTTGATCAAATCCTTAAAGACAAAACAACACCACACAGGTATACTTTTCAGGCAGTAGGAGCGGAACGTCAAGACGGAAAAGTATCGCTGGTTATTCCTCAAGTTTTAGAGCCGGGAAGATACAAAAAAACATTAGGGAGTGGGGCTGATTGGTATGCGACGGCTATTATTCATGAAAAGATTTTTTTAAGCAAAGAGGGTGAGCTGATGCTTTCGGTAGGAAAAGATGGTGTAGCGCAAAAAGCAGTACTTAAAGATGTAATCTTTTTTGGTGATATTCGTGCAGAACGGATTAGATAATTTTTCCCTTGCAAGAGAGTTTGCGGTTTAAAGATGGTGCATACTGTCGATTCAACAAAAAAGTTTTAAAAGGATGATATATTTTTGTCTGATTTATCAATATATCATGTTGTGCTTTTACAAAAATCAGGACAGATGAAGTGAGAAAAAAGATTCAAAATATAGACAGAGGCATACTCTTTATGCTTTTTGCTTCGCTTAGTTTTGCGGTGATGGGCGGGTTTGCAAAAGTAGTCAGTCAAACATTGCCTGCTGTTGAAGTGACTTTTTTTAGAAATGTCTTGGGGGTGATTTTGGTAGGATTTTCCATCTATAAAATACCGCTTAAGCAGACAGGGGGTAAGCCCGTTTTGCTTCTGTTTAGAGGATTTATGGGCTTTGCCGCACTTTTGGCATATTTCTATATTATGGCTTATATTCCTTTGGGTGAGGCGGTGACGTACAACAAAACATCTCCTATTTTTGTAGCAATATTTGCCTATCTTATTTTGGGCGAAAAGCTTTCCAAAAGTGCTTTGTTTGCTGTAGTTCTTGGTTTTTTAGGGATTGTGCTTGTTGCCAAACCGGAAGGATTTTCTTTTGATAAATATGATCTGCTGGGAATCTTTTCAGGGGCCGGTGCAGCTTTGGCTTACACCTCTATCAGAGAGCTTAGAAAATATTATGATACCAGAGCGATTGTGATGTCTTTTATGGGTGTAGGCACGATCGCTCCACTTTTTTTAATGATGGTAACGCCTTATATCGGCGCACCCCCGGAGCTCGATTTTATCTTCTCCGGTTTTGTTATGCCCCACGGCCTTACATGGGTGCATATTGTGGCTGTAGGGATTTTTGCTACCATGTCACAACTATTGATGACCAAAGCATATGAGCTAACCAAAGCGGGTATTGTCGGCACGATAAGTTATAGCAATATTATTTTTGCGGTATTTATCGGTATGATGCTCGGCGATCCTATACCTGATTTTTGGACAGTTTTGGGTATAATCTTCGTCATACTGTCAGGGTTGCTTGTGGCTTGGCCTAAAAAAGAAAAATAAGCATGACCCATTTAAAGGAGTAATATGATATTGATTGCCGGACCTTGTGTACTGGAAAGCAGAGATAATGTGATGAAAATCGCTGAATCTTTAAAAAAGTATGACGAAGATTGTACGAAAGAATTTTATTTTAAAGCCAGTTTTGACAAGGCAAACAGGACAAGTCTGGATAGCTTCAGGGGGCCCGGACTTGATGAAGGATTAAAAATGCTTCAAGAGGTTAAAGAGCAGTTTGGCTATAAGATTTTAACCGACGTGCATGACTATACTCAGCCTGCCGCCGCCGCCGAGGTGGCGGACGTACTTCAAATTCCTGCATTTTTGTGCAGACAGACCGATTTGCTGGTGGCTGCTGCAAAAACTTCTGCCGTGGTCAATATCAAAAAAGGGCAGTTTCTTGCACCTGCTGCGATGGAGCATTCTGTGGGGAAAGTGCTTAAAACCAGAGGCTGTGAGGGCAAAGTCAATTATGAAAATGCCAAAAAATATAAAGTATGGCTCACAGAGAGAGGAACGACGTTTGGATATGGCAATCTTGTGGTGGATATGAGGGGGCTTCCTATTATGAGAGAGTTCGCGCCTGTGATTTTTGATGCAACGCATTCTGTGCAAATGCCTGCAAGCGGCGGAGCTACAAGCGGAGGAGACAGCTCTTTTGTTCCTTATTTGGCTAGAGCGGCTGCAGCAGCGGGTGTGGATGGTTTCTTCTTTGAGACCCATTTTGATCCGCGAATTGCCTTAAGCGACGGGCCTAACATGATTGAGCTTGGTAAACTAGATAAACTTATTGAGCAGATTGATGCAATTAGAACGATAGTAGAGTAGTGCCCAATCTATCTTGGCATTGATACGATGACGCAGAAAGTAAAATAATCAAAGGAAACAAATGAAAATAGTAGAAGGAAACCTATCGGTAGATAAAAGCAAAAAAGTAGCGATTATCAATGCAAGATTTAACCATTTTATTACTGACAGATTGGTTGAAGGCGCAAAAGATGCCTATGCAAGGCATGGCGGAGATGCAGATGCTTTAGATCTTATTTTGGTGCCGGGAGCATTTGAGATCCCGTTTGCGTTGGATAAAGCATTGGCTTCAGGCAAGTATGATGCGGTATGTTGTGTAGGAGCAGTCATAAGAGGGGCAACGCCCCACTTTGATTATGTTTCTGCAGAGGCGACCAAGGGTGTAGCAAATATGGCACTCAAATACGGCAAACCTGTCACCTTTGGTGTTTTAACGGTTGACAACATTGAACAGGCGATCGAAAGAGCAGGAACAAAAGCCGGAAACAAAGGCGCAGAAGCCATGGTAAGCCTGATTGAGCTGATCAACCTTTATGGAGAAATTGCATAATGGCAACAAGACATCAGGCGCGTATGGCCGTAGTGGGATTGTTGTATGCTTATGATCTGGGCAACACAAATATTGCGCATTTTTCAGATGAAATACTCGAAGAGGGAAAAATAAGAAACAAACAGAAAGATTTTTCTCAAGCTCTTTTCCAGGGTACAATAGAAAATCTTGAAATGCTGGATAATGAAATTCAAAAACATCTTACAGATTGGGATTATACGGATATAGGCAAGGTGGAAAAATCTATTTTGAGACTGGGAGCTTATGAAATACTTGTAGCCAAAACCGACAAAGCGATCATTATCAATGAAGCCGTGGAGCTAGCCAAAGCGCTTGCGGATGAAAAATCACCAAAGTTTATCAATGGTGTACTTGATGCCATTGGAAAATAGGATTTTCCAATGGCAAACGAGGAATGAAAAATGAGGAATGAAAAATTAATGTATGCATTTTTTCAAAATGCTGTGCATAAAAGTATTGCTCTGCAATACAACCCGACACTCATCACTCATCACTCATCACTAAAAACTCTCAAAGGAGTTTGATATGCGCATGACGATCGATGAAGCTGTTGAATTGATAGAAAAAAGTGATCTTAAAACATTGGGCAAGATGGCTTATGCGCGCAAAAAAGAGTTGCACCCCAAAGAGGTAACCACTTTTGTGGTCGATCGCAATATTAACTATACCAATATCTGCTGGGTGGACTGTAAATTTTGTGCGTTTTATACGCATGAAAAAAAAGAAGATGCCTATATTCTTACTTTTGATGAAATAGATC
>JAUPLS010000020.1 GCA_030836805.1 Campylobacterota bacterium
GTGATAACAAGAAAAGTTCGCTTGCCGTTTTTCATCTTGTTGATCCCTTCGGAAACAGCTCTGAGTGCATCAATATCCAATCCCGAATCGATCTCATCAAGGATGATTACCTCAGGCTCCAGGATAAGCATTTGCAAAATTTCATTACGTTTTTTCTCACCTCCAGAAAAGCCTTCATTGAGAGAACGGCTTATCATGTCAGACTTCATTCCCAGGCTTTCAAGGTGCCCCTTCATGAGCCTCAAAAATTCAGCAGCATTCAACTCTTCTTTGCCTTCATATTTGCGTTTGGCATTCAGTGCGGTTCTTAAAAAATAGGCATTGTTTACACCGGGGATCTCTACGGGGTTTTGAAAGCTTAAAAAGATGCCTTCCAGTGCTCTTTCTTCGGGTTTCATTTTTGTAATGCTGTGATTCTTGAAAGTGATATCCCCGCCGGTGACTTCTATATCATAATGGCCTACAATAGCTTTTGAAAGAGTGGATTTTCCCGCTCCGTTGGGTCCCATAATCGCATGCACTTTTCCCTCTTCAAGCACAAGGTTAAGCCCTTTAAGTATCTCTTTTGAACCGATATTTGCTTTAAGATTTTCTATTTTTATCATTATCCTACACTCCCTTCCAGTGTTAAACTTAATAACGCCTTGGCTTCTACCGCATACTCCATGGGAAGCTGGCCAAATACCTCTTTGCAAAAGCCGTGTACAATCATAGAAACAGCATCCTCTTCGCTCATTCCGCGTTGCCTGAGATAAAAAAGCTGTTCGTCACTGATCTTTGAGGTCGTTGCCTCGTGCTCTATGTAACCTTTGGTATCTTTGCATTCGAGGTAGGGGAAGGTATGCGCACCGCATTCGCTTCCTATGAGCAAAGAATCGCATTGGCTATAATTTCTTGCGCCTTGGGCATGTGCACCGATTTTGACTAAACCCCTGTAGGTATTTTGCCCTTTCATGGCAGAGATTCCCTTGGAGACGATAGTGGAAGTGGTATTTTTTCCCAGATGGATCATCTTTGTTCCGGTATCTGCCTGCTGAGCGAGAGTGGTAACCGCTACAGAATAAAATTCACCCACGGAATGGTCTCCTTTGAGTATGCAGCTGGGATATTTCCATGTGATTGCTGAACCTGTTTCAACCTGCGTCCATGAGATTTTAGAATTATCACCTTGACAGAGTCCTCTTTTGGTTACAAAATTATAGATGCCTCCTTTGCCTGTTTCGTCACCGGGGTACCAATTTTGAATGGTGGAATATTTAATTTGGGCATCTTTCATGGCGACCAGTTCAACTACCGCTGCATGAAGCTGGTTTTCGTCCCTTGTGGGTGCAGAGCATCCTTCGTTGTAGCTGACATAGCTGCCTTCGTCAGCGACAATGAGGGTACGTTCAAATTGTCCTGTATTGAGCGCATTGATTCGAAAATAGGTACTTAACTCCATCGGGCAGCGTACTCCTTTGGGAATATATACAAATGTCCCGTCGGTAAAAACTGCACTGTTGAGTGTAGCAAAATAGTTATCATTCATCGGTACGACCGAGTGCATATATTTTTTGATAAGCTGAGGGTGTTCATGTATCGCTTCAGAAATAGAGCAGAAGATGATTCCCAGCTTACTAAGCTCTTCAGTATAGGTTGTCTTGACCGAAACAGAATCAAAAACCGCATCGACAGCAATCCCTTGAAGCTGTTTTTGTTCATCCAGGGGAATGCCCAATTTTTCATAAGCTTCAAGAATTTTTGGATCCACTTCATTGAGATTTTGAGGAGGATTTTTTGGAGCAGAAAAATATGATATGGCTTGGTAGTCGATAGGTGCATACTCAATGTGTGCCCAATGCGGCTCTGTCATTGTCTGCCATTTTTTAAAAGCTTTGAGCCGAAGCTGCGTCATCCATTCGGGCTCATTTTTTTTGGCCGAAATGAAGCGTATCGTGTTTTCATCTAACCCGGGAGGTGCGGTATCTGTTTCAATGTCAACCTCAAAACCAAGCTTATATTCACCTGCTACAACTTTTTCGATCTCTTTCTGTGCCATTGTAATCCCCTCTATGCAAAGCATTGATATTGTATGTTATAGCACAAACAATACTTATTGGTCAAGTATTTTTAAAAAATAAGAGAAAATATATCTTATTTATATAGTATAAAATTTTTACATCAATGCATGCATTTAAACAGTCATGCAATGAAGGCCATGAAGTCTTTTTTGAAAAAAAATGTATAATTCTATATGGTTTTAATTTTAAAAATTACAAAATACAATTGCGTATTTATACTAGGAGCAGGGCAATGACAATCTCTGATATTGAGTTTGAAATGAAGATAAATGATGTTGACGATAGTGATATTGCAGCCATTATTGATGTGTGTAAAATAAAGGGATTCAGCGCTGAGGGGCTAGATGAAGAGCTTGTAAAAAGGGGTTATGATAAAATATTTACCGTCAACTATGATGATGCCGATGGCTATGAAGAAGAGGATTGGGGGGATTTTGAATAATTTTTTATCCCAAATCAACAAGCAGTATGTAATATAATTTTAAAGGAGTAATTTTAAATGGTCAACAAAAATAAAACGCTTGTTTCCCGTATTTTCTTTATGGGTATGATTTTTGTGTTGGGGGTTGCCGGCGCATCCGCAAAAAATATATCTAAAGATACAGATATTGTTTTGGTTAAAGAAAAATTTATAAAATCAGATCAGGATACCGATAGTCATATAGATACGGCAAAAGCAGTGATTGGTGCAGTTGAAAAAGTTCGTGTAATCCCTGGAAACTTTGTAATGAAAGCACGCATTGACACCGGAGCAAGTATAACTTCCATAGGTATCGATAACGTGGAAATTGTTAATGAAGATGGAGAAGATTGGGCTATTGTCACTCTTGATGATGTAACAGTGAAGCATAAGGTTGTTAAATATATTTATGTTAAAAGACATGGCGCAAAGTCCCACAAGCGTCCCGTTATAAAATTGAGACTTACACTGGGCGAAAAATCTAAAAATGTCAATGTTTCCCTTGCAGACAGAGGAAATTTTCAATATCAGCTGCTTATAGGGCGTAATTTTTTAAATGACCGATTTGTTGTTGATGTGAGTTTAAAAAATACAATCTCTCCAGTGGAATACAAAGAAAACTAATGTCTTCAAAATTTCAAATTGCTGCAATTGCTTTTTGTTCGCCATACCAATTTAAAGTATCCGTTACGCGAGGATAGGCTATAATCTTTAAGAGTTTATATATTATAAAAAAACATAGCGTAGTGTCTGCTATGATAAAAAGGTAGAGTTTGTGGCCACCGATTCGCTCAATTCACTCTATATTGTCTCAAAGCATCCCAAGGCAGGAAGTATGGTTGTTGCTCTTGGAATGGTTGATTTTTTAAAACGTCATTATGGGCGTATTGCTTTTTTCCGTCCTTTGGTATATAGCGCCGATAAGGACGAAGATACCCAAACCATCCAAGAATGGTTTGGTTTAAAGCAGTCCTATACAGAAGCTGTAGGCATACAAATTGATGAAGCCGAAAAGCTTATTTCTGAGGATTTGTTTGATGAATTTATGGGAAAACTTCTTGATCGATACCTCGATTTAAAGAAACATTATGATTTCGTTATATGTTTGGGGTTGGCAGATGAGCATCTGTCTTCATTGATTGATTACGATATCAATGTGGAAATCGCAAAAAATTTTTCTGCACCTATTGTGGGTGTTTTTGTGCCACAGATCCAGAAACAAGAAGAGGTTACAGAAGAGATCAATTTGTGGAAATATGCAATCAAAATGCAAGGTGCTGAACTTTTTATGCTTTTTGTAAATAGGTGTGAAAACCCTTTTTATAAAATACACAGAGAAGCACTAAAGAATAACTTTTCTTTTCCTGTTGCTCTTTTGCCTAACATTAAAGATCTTGACAGCATCTCAGTTTCACAGATTGTCCAAGATATCAAGGCGGATTTATTGTCCGGAAGCCAAGAGATGCTCTATCGTATCATAGGCAGAACCCATATTGCCGCGATGAATATAGATCACTTTTTAACACATATCAGGCAAAAAGATATTATCGTCACATCAGCAGATCGTTCAGATATTATATTTGCAGCGATCTTGGCCCACCATGCATCTTCTCAACCTTCCATGAGCGCCATACTGCTCTGCGGAGATTTTAAACCTGCACAGAGCGTGATGCATCTTCTTGAGAGCATTGAACCTATTCAAATTCCTATTCTTTATCTTGAAGATGATATTTTTACCGTATTGGAAAAACTTCAGACACTTACTCCCGGTTTAAGCATGCAGACACCCAATAAGATCGCAACAGCATTAAGCATTTTCAATAGTAATATCTCAACAAAAGAGCTGATCCAAAAACTTTCACTGGCTCCATCAAATATTCTTACTCCAGCGATGTTTAAGCATCAACTTTTTGAACGTGCTGCCAAAGAAATCAAATCAATTGTCTTAACCGAAGCAGAAGATGATCGGATACTGATTGCTGCGGATATACTTTTGCGACGCAGGGTAGCGTCAATGATACTCTTGGGGGCAGAAGCAGAGATTGTTGCCAGGGCTAAAATCTTAGGATTGGATCTAAAAGGTGCGGTCATCATTGATCCGGCAGACAAAGTCCTTAAAATGAGATTGTGCAAATGTTATTTTAAACTTAGAAAACACAAAGGTATGACGATTCAGGAAGCCTCTGAGGCTATAAGCAATAAAACACTTTTTGGAACCATGCTGGTTTATGAAGGGATGGCTGACGGAATGGTCAGCGGCGCAACGCACACAACAAGAGAAACTATTTTGCCTGCCTTGCAAACCATCAAAACAAAACCGGGATTTACCATTGTATCAAGTTGCTTTTTTATGTGTTTTGATAGAGAGGTCTTGGTGTATGCAGATTGTGCGGTCAATCCTGATCCTGATGCCGAACAATTAGCCCAGATTGCAATCGCTTCAGCCGATACGGCCCAAAAGTTTGGTTTGGCCCCCCGTGTGGCAATGCTTTCTTATTCTAGCGGAAGTTCCGGTACAGGCGCAGAGGTAGAAAAAGTTCGCAAGGCAACAGAAATTGTACGGCAGAAACGACCTGATTTGCTTATAGAGGGTCCGATCCAGTATGATGCTGCCGTTGATCCTGCAGTGGGGGCAAATAAGATGCCGGGAAGCAAAGTGGCCGGACATGCGAATGTCTTTATCTTTCCGGATCTCAATACCGGAAACAATACCTATAAAGCCGTACAGCGTTCTGCCGGCGCAATTGCCGTCGGACCGATTTTGCTGGGACTCAAAAAACCTGTCAACGATCTTAGTCGCGGATGCAGCGTTGTTGATATTGTCAATACGGTTGCACTCACAGCTATTCAGGCACAAAATGAGGAACAGCAATGAAAGTATTTGTCCTTAACGCTGGAAGCTCTTCGGTGAAATTTAAACTTTTTTCTACGGAAAAATGGACAGTCCTTGCTTCGGGAATGGTAGAAAATATCTTTGAATCTATTTCAACCGTCTATTTTGATAGCAAAAAAGGACAGTATCAGCACCAAGAAAAGATAGATAATCACACAGAAGCGGTCGTGCTATTGGTGAAAATGCTAGTGTCGCATCAGATTATCTCTTCTTTTGATGAACTTACTGCCGCAGGCCATAGAGTGGTTCATGGCGGAGGCCTTTTTTATAAGCCAACGTTGATCTCCCATGAGGTGATAAGTCAGATTGAATCTCTTGAGCCTCTCGCTCCTTTGCATAATCATGCCAATCTTGAAGGCATACGTGCTACGCAAACCTTGATTGGAAATCTGCCTCAAGTAGCCGTATTTGATACAGCCTTTCATCATACTATGCCTCCTTATGCCTATCGGTATGCATTGCCCAATTTTCTCTATGACACCCTAGGTGTGCGACGCTATGGATTTCATGGAACTTCACACCATTATGTTGCCAAACAGACAGCCGGAGCAATGGGAAAAAAATTAGAAACACTCAATTTGATTACGTTGCATTTGGGCAATGGTGCAAGCGTATGTGCCATTCGGGGCGGCAAGAGCATAGATACTTCTATGGGAATGACTCCTCTTGAGGGATTGGTGATGGGAAGCAGAAGCGGGGACATTGATCCTGGAATTATTTTTTATTTGCTAAGGCATACGCAGATGAATGCCGGTGAAATCGAAAAGATGCTCAACACAGAAAGCGGACTCAAGGGGATAGCGGGGACCAATGATATGCGTCTTATAGAAGAAAGAATTGACCGCAAAGATCCATCGGCTATGCTTGCAATGGAAATATTTGTTCATCGCATTGTTAAATACATCGGTGCGTATGCCACCATTTTGGGACGCCTTGATGCGCTGGTATTTACCGGAGGCATAGGTGAACACAGTGCAAAAACAAGAGAAGCCATCTGCGCAAAGCTTACGCTTTTGGGTGTACAAATAGATACGCATCTCAATACCCAAAACAACACCCTATGCAGAAGCATTCATGATCCAGGCAGTAAAATTACTTTGTGGGTTACCCCTACAGATGAAGAGCTCTCCATTGCAAAAGAAACGGTTCAGGTTATAAACCGACGGTAAAATAAGTGTTTGGAGATGATTGTAAAAGACCGGTTCATTTTTATTTTTTGTTGCCAAATATATGTTTTTTTATGATATCATTAAATGTTAATTAATTATAAACACAGGAGGAAAAGTCATGAAAAGGCCAACACCGATTGATGAAGAGATACAACTTGATCCAAAAAGATATTTGGTAAGCAGAACTGATAAGCATGGTGTTATCGATTTTGCAAATGATTATTTTGTCGAAATTAGCGGATATTCCAAAGAAGAGCTCATAGGAAAACCTCATAGCCTTATCCGTCATCCTGACATGCCAAAAATAATATTTAAGATCATGTGGGATCACATACAAAAAGGCCAAAACCTGCTTGCCCTTGTTAAAAATTTGGCAAAAGACGGAAGATATTATTGGGTATTTACGACGTTTGAGCCGCAAGTAGATACGGATACGGGAGAAATTTTCGGATACAAAGCATCAAGAAAAGCTGCGCCAAAGGATGCCGTTGCAGTGATCGATCCCCTATACAAGAAACTGGTAGAGCTGGAAAAAGAGGGGGGCATGGAAGCGTCTTTGAAATACCTCAATGATTTTATGAAGGAAACAGATCCGAACTTGGAAATTGAAGACCTGATGGACAATATCCATAAGTTTTATTAAAATACTAAATTCAATGTAAGACAAAATAAAATAAATCTAAAATTATTTTTTTAAAAGAGATGCCAAATATAAAAATTGCATCTCTTTTGGTTTGCTGTGAATTTAAAATCCAAGCACGATGGCCTCGCTGCTGCTTTAGAAAAGATCCGCATTTTCGTCTATCCATTTAAAATACTCTATGATGTTTTTGATCTCTTGATCGTTCATATTTTGGTTTGGCATTTTAAGGTTGAAAAATTCGATTAATTTCTTCATATAAGGCTCATGAAATTTGCCCTCAGGGTTTTTTATGTATTCCGCAACCCATTGTTCGGCATTTCTGTGTCGTTTGAGAACACCGGTCAAATCCGGGCCGGAGCTGACGCTGCCAACCACATGACATCCGGAGCATCCTCCTTCCCTAAACGCTTCTTCTCCCCTTTTGGCTTCTTCTGATTTGGGCGTGGCCAGATTGGCTACAAGAAGATCTTTGGCTCTGATGGCAGAATCTGCGGTTTTGATCATGTATTGCCATACCATGTTTTCAAAAAGAATTGCATTTTCCAGATTGTTTTCGCTGTATGCTTTTGCAGCTTTTTCTTTTTCAAGAGCAATTTTTGTATACTGATCTTTTGCATCATCGACCAGGTTTTTAACGGTGGGATAGTTTGTGTACTCTTTGTCTTCTAAAAATGTAAACAGTGCTTCAATCACATGATTGGTTGCTTGATTGTTGGCTGTAATTTTTTCATATTCTGTCCGGAGTTCTTGAGGGGACAAGCCTTCCATTTTTAATTTTTGGATCCATTCATAATCTTTTTTCGGGTCTTTAACCAGCAGGTATCCCATCATTTCAATGTGCAGGGCAGAACAAAATTCCGTGCAGTAGTAAGGGAAAACACCCTCAATATCTGCAACAAAGTCAATCTGGGCTGTCTCGCCCGGCTCTACAGAAGCATGTATATCATGATGGTCGATAGTAAAACCGTGTGTTTCGTCCTGGGCGCGTTCGACATTGGTGATGTACATTGTGACTTTATCGCCTTTGTTGACCGTAATGTGCTCAGGATTGATATGGGAACGCACCATTGTCGAGTAAACATACACATGATTCCCCTTGCGTTCAATCCTCTCTTCTCCTGCAAGAGTTTTCCCCACATGGGGTTTGCCGGTTTTAGGGTTGGTTCCCATGTTATATCTCACTTCGGGATGGATCTTGCTTGCCCGGATCGATGCGGCCTGATGCGGTTCTCCAAGCGGTACAGGCAAATCATAAAGAAGTTCCATTTTTTTTCCGCCGATATCTATAAGCTGATTATTTTGCGGATGCAGCGGCCCAACAGGCAGAAATCTGTCAATAGAAAGTTTATTGAGGGCGATGAGATATTCTCCTTGCGGGTCCGCAGATTTGCCCTCCATTGCTTCAAGGTGCCCTACATTATAGTGTATGTTGACTCTGTCTAGCAGTTTTAGTTGTTTATAATCCCATTTTACAACCTGGGAATCCACATATAAAGAGCTGTAGACGGTGCCGTCTTCTTTTCCGAAGCTGTTATGCAGGTGTCCAAGCCCAAGCTCTAGCTGTCCATGCAATGATTTTTTTATATCCAAAATCGGTATACCATAAAGATCTTTTCCCACAAATTCTTTATTTTCAATCTGTTTTAGAATTTTCTTAAAATCATAGACAGATGCGTGGGTATCAAGTTTTCCTGAAACAACGATATACTGGCCGTCCGGGTTTACATCGATTCCATGAGGGGATTTGTTTTCAGGAATCAAAAAAAGTGCATCATTTTTTACTGCCACATCGATCGGTACCACCCTGTGTCCGTTGATGATTTTGACATTTTTTTCATCCTTTGCAAGTTGAGCCAATTTTTTCCAGTTGTAAACATGCAAAAAGTCTGTATCGTTGCGGCTGCACCCGGCTTCAAAAGGAGGAAGCCCTTTTTCAATGCCTCCTGTATAAAGTTCTGAATTGTAGGAGTTTGTAAAAGCCCACCCGTCCGAAATCCCTTTGCCTGCATCGGTCAAGTCTTGCATGTAGGGAGGAAATTCAAGCGTAAATGACTCATCTTGCTGGATCTTTCCTTTTTCTTTGTCAAATTTCCAAAATGTCACTCCGCCTCTGTAAACATCCTGATAGGCCTCAATGGGGTAATAGTCATTTGTGAGCGGGGCTGCATATTGACATGATTCGAGGATATACTCAGTATTTGGAGTGATAAATGCACCCCCATGGCTTGATTTAAAGACGGGGTTAACTACAATTTGAGAGGTTTCAAAGTACTTCAAGTCAATTACGGCGATTCTGGCGTTCGCTTTATCGTTGATAAAAAGATAGTCTCCGTCATATTTCCCTTCGGTTTCAGAAAGTGCAGGATGATGGGTGTCTCCCCAGTTGATCTCTCTTCCTCTGATATTTCCTTGCCGCAAGATCTCTTTTGAGTCAGTATCAAAACCATACCCTTGCCACGGTTCGGGGGTAAAGACCCCGATGTATTTTAGTATCCTCATTGAAGGGATTCCGTAGACCAGCATCTGTCCTGATTGTCCTCCGCTGACAAAAGCATAATATTCATCATGTTTGCCGCTAGGGTTATAAACTTTTAGTGCAGCAAGGGCATCTTTTTCTGTAAGCCCGCGTTCTTCCATAATTTTTTGAAACTGCGATTGAGCAGTCACGGTTTGTGTCGCAATCAGCAATCCCAGTGTCGCCCCGCAGATAGTTTGTAAATATTTTTTCATTCAGTTCTCCTTGGTAATCAAATATCTCCAATAAAATAACACATTGTTCTGTTGTTTTTATTGGGCTTCAAATTGTGCAATTTCCTCGGCAAGTTTTTCCATATCCTCGTCTGACATGTATTCAATAACGGCTATATGCATCTCGTTTTCATTTGTTTTGTATTCAAGTATTTTTTTAAGCATCTCATCTTTGCTTAGTCCGACAAGCTTTGGCCCTACGTTGCCTTCCCCGCTTACTCCGTGGCATGGAGCACAATTGCTTTTATACATTGGGCTTACTTTAAATTTTCCAACCGACCCGGCTCTGCTTTCTAGAGCCTTAATCTTTAGCTCCTGCTCTTTTCTTTGTTCTTCTCTTTCTTTTAAGATAGCCTCTTTTTGTGCTTCGGTAGCCTCGGGTATTTTTATTTCAGTTGGCATTGTAGTTTTTGAGGCATTTATTACCTTGGAAATTTTCCCCAATGTATCTACTTCCATATCCGTTTTAAGTACGTAAGCACTTGTTCCTGTGCCTATCAGCAGCGCTATAAGCATTATGAAATGCTGCATTGGCGTTGCTTTTTTTGCCGGTTGATTTTTTAGTGCCCTTGATTTGAGCCACCATGCCAGCAAAGATAAAATACTGATAGCGATCAATACCCAAAAACCAATTACAGGATAGGCGTGTGTAGTAAATTGCGCCACTTTCCCGTCTCCCAAAATAACCGGCATAAACGGCTTGATTGTGATGGCTCCGCCGTGAAGGTTGTGTCCAAACCAATAAAGCCAGTAGCCATAAATCCCTACAAAAAGAAAAGGCAAAAGTATGGGAACGGCCATAAGTCTATTGATCCATTTGTTGTCATACACGATAAACAATACAAGAAGCATCGCAAGTGCAATAAGAGCGTACGGCGCAAGTGCACTTTCGTATATGCCGCCTCTCTCCATAGGAGCCATTCCGACATAGTGATTGATGGTGTTCATTTCGTGCACTTCTCCGCTTAATCCGTCAAAGTGGATATACACAGGAAGTCCTTGCGGAAATGCCTCTTTGGGATAATTGGGCGCCTCCAAAGAAAAATTCCATACGGGTAGTGACGGAACACCTATTTCTTCAGAAATTTCAATCATTTTTTTTAAATTATATCTTGCTGTTTGAGGGGTGTTTATGCCAATATATCTTCCTTTTTGATAAAAATTCCAAAGCGGATATGTATAAGAAGGAATAGCTTCAACTTTACTGTCTTTAATGCGCTCCAAAGTTCCGTTGAAGCCTACCGATGGAATTATAAAACCATACAATAAAAGCGCAAGAGCGGCCGTAGCAAGAATCCTTGCCATAAAAAAACCAATATTCATAATAAACTCCTCTAAATCTTTTGTTAATTAAGTTTTATTTCAAAGGCCATGTTTTTGATTATACCTCAAACCACATTGCTTATTACTAAAACTTGGGTTGCCAATCCATGATTTGGCTTATTGCGGTAGAGCCAAAACAAAAAACACGGTGATCCGAAAAATTAAAAGCCATAGAAGATGTACGTGAATGGAATTACAGAGCAAATGAATGTCTTTATTTTTTTAGATTATTGTATAATCAGCAACAAATTTTTTAAGATAATTTAAGAAAAGTATTAATACTACTGTAAATTTAATCTAAAATGTGGAATGATTTTATAAAAAGTAGCCAAATTGAGCAGTTTGTCTATGAATGATAGTTTTTATCAATAGACCAAAAAGGAATGGTTGCAACACTTGACGGTTTCTCAAACAGCAACGGCGCATATATTTAAAAGGATAGTAATGAAAAAGATAGTAATGATCGCGATTGGCTTAGGATTGGCTGCCCAGATTCAAGCCGATGATCTCAACAAAAGTGTGGAGACGCTTAAGGCCGGAGACACTAAAAAAATGATAGAGGTTTTTACTAAAGCTTGCGAGAGCGGAAATATGGTTGGGTGCTATAACCTTGGGATGGTGTATGAAGCCGGGGAAGGCGTAAAGCAAGATTTGCCTAAAGCAGCGGGATACTATCAAAAATCGTGTGAAGGCGGAGACATGCTCGGATGCCGGAATTTGGGAATAATGTATGCCAACGGCGAGGGCGTAAAACAAGACAAGTCCAAAGCGGCAGAACTTTATCAGAAAGCCTGTGAAGGCAAAGATGCCGGAGGATGTTTAGCGCTTGGATTTATGTATGAATCGGGGAGGGATGTCAAGCAGGACAAGCCCAAAGCAGCAGAACTTTACGGTAAGGCATGCGAAGGCAATATCCCGCTTGGATGTTTGGGCTTGGGGTTAATGTATGAATCGGGTGAAGGCGTCAAGCAAGACAAAGAAAAAGCCAAAGAGTTTTATGATAAAGCCTGCAAGAGCGGAGATGCAGACGGATGTGAACGGTATAAAAAATTGCTCAATCCCTCAGGAAATTTTTGATTTTTTGACATCTTAAAAAGCTTTTAAATTTTAAAAAATTCTCCTCCATCCAAAAGATTTTATTTTTTAACTGGTACAATCACAGTAAAAAAGGGAGGAGTTTTTGTGCAAAAACCATATCTAGAATCCATGCCCGATGCCAACGGTTTTTTTGGCAGATTCGGAGGCGCGTTTATACCGCCTCAGCTGGAAGAAGCGTTTGAGGAGATCAATCAGGCCTATGACAAACTCTCAAAATCGTTTGAATTTCTTCATGAACTTAAAAAAATAAGAAAACATTATCAGGGAAGACCTACTCCCATAACCTATTGCAAAAACCTCTCGGATTTTGTCGGCGGCGGCCAAATCTATCTCAAAAGAGAAGACCTGAACCATACGGGTGCGCATAAACTCAACCACTGCATGGCAGAAGCGCTTTTGGCAAAATATCTGGGCAAAAAGAAACTGATCGCCGAGACGGGAGCAGGGCAGCATGGGGTTGCCTTGGCAACGGCTGCCGCCTATTTTGGCTTGGAGTGTGAGATACACATGGGCGAAGTGGATATCGCCAAAGAACATCCCAATGTGGTTCGCATGAAGATACTCGGAGCCAAAGTCGTTCCGGCCACCCATGGGCTTAAAACGCTCAAAGAAGCCGTTGACAGCGCCTTTGATGCCTACCTGAAAGATCCGGCGAGACAGCTTTTTGCCATCGGTTCGGTCGTCGGCCCGCATCCTTTCCCCAAAATGGTAAGAGATTTTCAAAGCGTTGTGGGAGTTGAAGCCAAAGAACAGTTTCATGAGATGACGGGCAAACTGCCCGACATGGTCACCGCATGCGTAGGCGGCGGCAGCAATGCGATGGGGATTTTCAGCGCGTTCATCGAAGATCCTGTCAAGCTCTATGCGATAGAGCCTGCAGGCAAAGGATCCAACCTCGGCGAGCATAGCGCCAGCCTAACGTACGGAAGCGAAGGCATCATGCACGGTTTTAACTCGATCATGCTAAAAGACAAAGACGGCAATCCCGGCCCCGTCCACTCCATAGGAAGCGGGATCGA
>JAUPLS010000162.1 GCA_030836805.1 Campylobacterota bacterium
GATCTGATAAATCAATGAGATGGGCAAAAAAGTGACTTAAAATAAAAAGTAAAAGAGGCTGACTTCAAAAGAAGTCAGCCTCAGACTGTAGACAAAAGACAGCCCCTTATTAATATGGTATAATATACCATATTAATAAGGGGTGTTTTTATGTACGTGAAAAAAAGTCGAGAACCGCAAAAACGTAAGCGTCAAACAACTAGGTGGATAGAAAAATAGCAACCACTGAGATATACTCTAGTGGTTGCTTCATTATTTACAAATTTGTTGAACTTCTGGATTCCACGGTAAATAATCTTCTAGAAGTTCAGGATACCGATGGAACTGTGCTCCAGGAAGATTCTTTAAAATGAAGTGCAAATATTTATAAGTATCTAATCCATTGGCTTTTGCAGTTTCAATGATGCTGTAAACAGCAGCACTAGCGGCTGCGCCTTTGGGGCTGCCACTGAACAGCCAATTTTTGCGTCCTATGGTAAAGGGACGAATACTGTTTTCAGCCAAATTGTTAGAAATAGAGCAGTTACCATCTTTAAGGTAATTCATCAACCCATCCTTTTGGTTTAAGGCATAATTCACTGCAGATCCTAACTTTGATTTAGGCAGAATCTGACCTTTGATAGAATCAATCCATAACCAAAAGGCCTCTAAAACAGGTATTTCCTGTTTCAGACGCTGTGCTTTTCGTTCTTCGGAGTTAAAGGATTCAAGTCCCTTTTCCAATTCAAAAAGTTTATTTATATATAAGATACCCTTCTGTGGAATCGTTGATTCCGGACTTTGGATGTCACTAGGAAGAGCATCTACAAAATTCCTGCGTAGGTGTGTCCAGCAAAAACATCGTGTAATACCTGGCACTTTATTGTAACCAGAATAAGCATCCGTATGGAGATATCCTTTGAATCCTGTCAGGAATTTCTGTGGATATTTCCCATGTCTTCCTGGTTGATACTCGAATATCCGTATTGGCGTCTTGCAATATTGGCCGGTAGAATATACCCACATGTAGGAAACTGTGGTATTCTTCCGGTCTTTTTCGTTCATGACTTGAACGGTAGTTTCATCTGCATGCAAATGATTTTGCTGAATCATTTCTTGATGCATCCGATTCAGTATTGGCATTAGCCAGTCCCTCGAGGCAACCATGATCCAGTTTGCCATTGTTGCACGACTGAGCGCGACCCCCATCGAGAGCCATTCTTTTTCCTGTCGATAAAGTGGGAGTGCATTGACGAACTTTTGATGCATAACCCAAGCAATTGTGGATGGTGATGCCATGGAATGCTGTAATACAGGAGATGGCATCGGGGATTTTTCCATGTATTCGCGGCCATCTTTACGACATTTTCTACATTCAAAGGTTTCACGGTAATAATCGATGACAATAACTTTTGCTGGAATGAATTCAATTTCAGTACGCACAAATTCTTCACCAACAGATACCAATGGTGTCTCACATATTTCGCAGAAACGGTCTTCGGCTACTAATGTACAAAGGCGTTTGGTATGGGGAAGGTTTTCTAATAGTTTTTCACGCTGACCTTTGAAGGTTTTACAACGGTAACTCTCGACATCCTTTAGATCAGGTTCAGGAGCCTTTTTCTTAGCCTCTATTTCTGCTTCATCAAAAAGAGAGAGTTGTCCATCAAATAAAGCCGTTGTTTTTTCAGAGCTTCTGCCGTAGAGTTGGCGTGTCAAATAGGCAACCGTATCATGCAGACGTTTGTTCTCTAATTCTAGTTGAGCTATGCGATTTTCTAATGGTGATTCTGGTATCGTTATGCTCATAATAATGATAATTCCTTCACGTTTCTTATATCCTTATTATACCATAAAAACGTCGATAATCCCAGTAAAATTAAGGGTTTATCGACGTTTTATTTTATATAACTTTAGCTAGGGTTACTTTTTTTACAGCTTTGGGTTGATCAATAGAGAGGCCTTCTAAGAGCCAGCGGAATTCTTGTATTGAGATTGAGCGAGCTGCTTGCGCATCTTTGGGCCATTGAAATTTTCCGCCTTCTAGCCTTTTATATAAAAGTAAAAATCCATCGCCTTCCCAGTATAGAATTTTTAAACGATCATGTTTTCTGCCACTGAAAAGAAAAAGGCTTTTCTGAAATGGATTCATTTGAAAATTTTGTTGCACAATAGCGCAGAGACCATCAATCGATTTCCGCATGTCCGTATAGCCAGTGGCAATATAGATCTGTTCAGCTTTTGAGATATCTCCTAGCATGATTGTTTTTCTTGAAGGCTCATCAAAGTGCGAATTGTATTTTCAATAAAAAGAGGTGAAGTATTTTCCTCCAAATCTAAGGAGAAATCTCCATAATGCAGTGTGATTTTTGAAGTTACCACCGACTTACTTGAGCAAGTCGGTGGTTCTCTAAACGTAAGAGGAACAATTATGTTTGTATCGTTGCTAATGACAGGAAGTGCTTTGCAGGCAGCTTCACGAACAAGTTTTAACCAATAGTAATAACTTTGGGGTTTCAAATTCTGTTCTTTACAAAAAGCAGCAACAGTTTGCCCACTACTACGGCATTGTCGGACAATTTCAGTCCATTGATTTAATCGGTAAGCCTGCTTGATTTTTTGAGTATCCAAGATAACTCCTCCTTGGAGTTTTTCAAGCAACTCTAAAAACTTGAAAAACTCTAATTTTGAAATATTATCTCATGGAGTTAGCTTGAAAACTATCCACTTGGTTGTTTGACGCTTACCTCGTTTTCAATGAAAAGCGCATGGTTGGCGAGCTAAGTGATGCTATGATGGTTAGCAATGCTTATGTTTGCACCTTAATACCTATCTATAGTAGAGCTTATATGTACGGATAAAAGAATGAGACGGTATAGATCCTTTGGC
>JAUPLS010000163.1 GCA_030836805.1 Campylobacterota bacterium
ACAATATATTCATAAGGCTCGTGCATCGCTCGCCTAGCAACAAGTGATTCAAACACTTTAGCATTTTTCACCTCATCATTTTCATGCAAATGTAAGTAGATTCTCTCTTTTTGAAGATGATGAGCCAAAAGCAATTCAGCCTCAAGCAAGGGCCGCCCACAGCTGTCCGCCAACTGCTCTCTCGCCCAAGATATACACTGCTTGATGGTCATAGTAGTTTATCCTCTTTATCTATGAAAGCAAAAATACTCTCGCTCCTTTTCCTGTCTTCTCTCGTTTCAACAGGATGCTCTTCTTCTATAATTATATTGCTTGCATCATATCCCAACTCTTTGAGCCTTTCTAGCACAGGAGGGTGGGTATAGTAAAAAAAGATCACCAAAGGATGCGATTTGGGAAAAGATTTATTTTCTGTGATCAATTTTAACAATGCCGAAACAAGATTTTCTTTGCCTCCCATTTGTGAGCCAAATACATCGGCGGCATATTCATTGTGGCGGCTCACATAGCTCATAAAAGGAGTAAAGATAAAACTTATCAAAGGCAAAAGCAGCATTAGCGTGGCGATCTCTACCCCCGCTGAAGGAATAACCCCCATCTGCGCAAAAAGAATATCAGGCAAGTGCCCAAAAAGGTAAAAAGAGACAAATAAAAGCACACCCATTAAGCCAATATTTTTCCAAATATCACCATGAGAAAAATGCCCAAGCTCATGGCCCAATACAGCCAAAAGTTCTCTGGTATTGAGTTTTTCCAAAAGTGTGTCAAAAAGTACGACGCGCTTGCTTTTGCCAAGTCCCCCAAAATAAGCATTCAAACGGCTGTCTCTCTTGCTCGCGTCCATAACAAATATGCCATCACTTTTAAGTCCTGCCTGTTCCATCAATTTAGTAATCTCTTCTTTGAGTTCGCCCTCTTCAAGCAGATTGAATTTGTTAAATAGTGGCGCAATGATCGTAGGATAAAGCACATTGACAAGTATCGCTACAGTGAACATCAACACAAAGCCCCAAAGCCACCATGATGTGCTCAACGTGATAATCCACGCCAATAAGGCAAACAGTGCTCCCCCCAAAACAAAAAATATTAACGAAGATTTAAGGATGTCCATCATAAACATCTTAGGCGTCATCTGGTTAAATCCAAAAGTTTCATCTATCTTAAATTTTTGATACAATTCAAAAGGAAGTCCTACCAGATAATTCACTATCACAAAACCAAACAAAAAGAGTACCGACTGCAAAATATTATCTTCAACCTGAATAACGGTTGTCATCCATGAAAATCCTATAAGCACCCACCACACAAACATCAAATAGTCTACAAATATTTCTATCAAAGAGAGCTTTTCTTTTGCCACCGCATAATCAGCTGCAATCTTGTATTTGGATGCCGGCATAAGTACGGGATCTTTTCGCTTTTCATCATTGATGTAACCGATCTGCATTACAGAAATATAAATTCGCATAAATGTATAGACAGAATAGATGATAAGAATTGTTTCTAGCATATAAAAATACCTCTTTTATTGTTTAGGTGAAATATATCAAGATGAGCTTTAGCAAGCCTTAAAAACCTTCAATGTTTGCTATAATTTCACTACTAAAACCAAGGAATCAATGTGGCACTTATCGATCTTTTTCACATCAAAAAACAGTATGATATCAAATTGCTTCTTGATGATGTAGATTTTCACCTTAATACCGGAGAACGTATCGCCGTTGTCGGTCAAAACGGATGCGGAAAATCCACTTTAATGAAGATTATCATGAAACAAGAAGAGCCAAGCGAAGGCAAATGCGTCATCAACAATGCCATACAAATCGAAATGCTTTCACAGCAGCCTCATTTTGAGGCTCATTTAAGTGTGAGAGAAGCCGTTGAAAATGAACTTTCACAGCTACAAACGGCAAAAAAACGCTTTAATGACCTAGCAGGAATACTTGCTTTAGATTTTGAAAATACCAAGCTGCTCAAAGAATATGAGCGACTCTCTACTTTTTTGGATCATCACAATGCCTGGAATCTAGATGACAAGATAGAGCGTGTATTGCAGGAATTTAAACTTAAAGAGTATGAAGACAGGCCTGTTGTGTCACTCTCCGGAGGAGAACAGCGCCGCGTAGCACTGGCTTCTTTGATACTCAAAAAACCTGATGTACTTTTGCTTGATGAGCCCACGAACCATCTTGACGTTTATATGGTTGAATTTCTTGAAGAAATGCTTCTTAAAGAGAAATTTACCCTGCTTTTTATCTCCCACGATAGACATTTTATCGATACGATTGCAACACGAATCATAGAAGTAGACAACAAAAAACTCATCTCCTACAATGGAGGCTACATGAGTTATCTTGAGCAAAAAGAAGACCGAATGCATGCCTTACAAAAAGGTCATGAAAACCTCCTTAGATTGCTCAAGCAAGAAGAAGCCTGGCTTAGCAAAGGCGTAAGAGCAAGAGAAAAAAGAAATCAAGGACGCAAGAAACGGGTATTTGAGCTCCGTGATGCAGCCAAAGAAAATCCTACCTTAATACGCAAAATGATGATCGAACTTGAACGGGAAAAAAAACATTTCAATCAAGAAGAAGGTGTATCCCGCAAAAAAATGCTGTTTGAACTTGAAAACATCAGTTATGCTGTGCCTGGAAAAACTTTGATAGAACACTTCTCTGCGCGCATTTTACAGAAAGATAAAATCGCTATCGTGGGCATCAACGGCGCAGGAAAATCTACACTGCTTAAACTTATGCTTGGCAAATTAAAGCCCGATAGCGGAATAATCAAGCAAGGCGATTTTTCTATAGGCTATTTCGACCAGCACAGAGAAATGCTCGATGACAACAAAACACTTATTGAAACTTTTTGTCCCGACGGCGGAGACAGAGTAGAAGTGCAAGGAAGCAATCTGCATGTTTATGGGTACATGAAAAGTTTTCTTTTTCCTAAAGAATTTTTAGACAAAAAGATCGGTACGCTCAGCGGGGGAGAAAAAAACCGTGTCGCTTTGGCTCTCCTGTTAACCAGAAAAGTAGATTGTTTGATCTTGGATGAACCGACCAATGATTTAGATATTCAAACCATTAATGTCCTAGAAGAGAAATTGATCAATTTTCCCGGAGCCATTCTCTTTGTCTCGCATGACCGCTATTTTATAGACAAAATTGCTTCTAAACTTTTTATTTTTAAAGGCAACGGCGTCATAGAGGAATCTTATCAATCTTACACTGAGTACTTAGATATAGAAAAAGAGCTCAAAGAGCTTGAAAATCTTGAAAAAGAGATGAAGCCCATCTCTTTGTCGTCTCAAGACAGCGTCCAAAAAGAAAAACAAAAAACCAAACTCAGCTATAAAGAACAAAGGGATTTCGATACGCTGCCTGATATTATAGAGGCACTGGAACACAAGATAGAGGCACTCAATAGATGCCTGCAGGACCCTGCATGCTATCAAGAAAAGGGGGTAGCCAATATCAGCAAAGAACTCGCTGCTTTAGAGAGAGAATATGAAGAAAAAAGCGAAAGATATTTTGAAGTCTTAGAGATTTTAGAATCCCTATAAGATAGTCTTTTGCGCTTGCCTGAAGGCTCACCAGTGAAGCACAACACTTCTTCTTCCCCATTGCAAAGCACGCCTTTTATCTACTCCCATATAGATATCAATACGTTTTAGATATCGTTTATTCATTTTGTCTCCTACGGTGTAAAGACCGGGCAAACCACCCACCTTCACTTTCGAACCATAATTCAATCCATATCTAGCCAACAGGTCTCTTGAAACCGCAATGATTTTCATGCCTGGACGAATACGGTTGCCCCATGCAGCAATAAAAGGAGATTTGTCTGTTTGTGAAGCATGCGAAGTATAAGCTGTCGCCGTCACACGAAGTCTATTTTTTCCAAATTCACGAAGAGTTTTTTCTTTTTTTCGTTTTGCCTTCGCCTTTCTTATGGTTTCTTCTTTTTTTCGTTTTGCTTCCAATTGGGCAACAATATAGGGAAGCGGCAACTGTAACATTTTGCCTGTCTTGAGGGCAGCAGTGGTTTTAATATTGTTAAAATGGCTCAACTCTTTTGGCGAAAGATTAAATTTGTTCGCTATGGAAATCAGCGTATCTCCAATTTGAATTTGGTAGTCGCCCGACATCATTGCATTTATCATGTTTTGCGTAAGCGGAATTTGAAGTTTTTGTCCTACCCTGATTGCATCCTTATCGCCCAGTCCGTTTAACTCAGAAAGCTCTTTAAGTGTAAATTGAAATTTATTTGCGATACTGCTAAGCGTATCTCCTTCAACAATGGTATATTCTCCATGTTCTATAATGCTTTCTTTTTCCTTCTCTTCACTCTTTATGGTTTCTTGCTCTTCCGTTTGAGAAATATTTTGCTCGATTTTGTATTCTTCTTGCCCTAAAAGATCCGATAAAGGAATTTTTTTTGTTCCTTTAAATCGTAAAGACTCTTCAACCTTTACATATTTTTCTGTCATCTCTTCTATAGTAATCACCCTTGTATGTACTTTTTTATCAGGGGCAGGAAGGGTTTTGGTCACAATCAGTTTATTTCGATTTAAATCATATGTCACCTCTTTTACATGAATCATTCTTAGAGTGTAGGGATTGCACTCCATGGTTCCCTTTGTTGCGATTCTGCAATCTACGATACGATCGGCCATTGCACTTTTCAATCCAAAAAAGAACAACACAAAAAGAAAAAAATGATTCTTGGACATCAATTATGTATTGTATCAGACTATAAAAAGCCCAACATCTCTCCTTTGATAGATTCTTTTTCTACTACAACGGTATGGACAATCGGTTTTTTAAATAGCCCGCTGATTATCACGGGAATAGCTACATGGGCATGTTCACTCACCCACTTGAGTGCCTCTACATCATCCTTCAGTTCATTTCCGAGCGCCTTCGAAACCGTCGGACTAAATTTTGTCCACTCTGCCGTAGAATAGATCACCGTTTTAAGTTTTTTGTCGCGAAGCTTCTCATATGCACCCATACAAGTTGCCGTGTGCGGGTCCATGATATAACCTTTTTGAGCATAATTTCCTATGACTGCTTCACATGTTGCATCATCAGAAAAAGAAGCATCAAAATCCTCTCTTAGTTTTTCAAGTTCACTTTGAGTCAATTGATATTTGCCCTCTTTCTCCAAGCTCTCCATCAATTCTTTGGTGCGCTCAGCA
The DNA here is from genome assembly GCA_030836805.1 of Campylobacterota bacterium. GTDB lineage: Bacteria > Campylobacterota > Campylobacteria > Campylobacterales > Sulfurovaceae > Sulfurovum. The sequence continues at coordinate 5,201 of JAUPLS010000163.1, forward strand.
CCAAACTTATCGAACATCACACGTTCCACATTTGAACTTTTTAAAATATCCATTGCGGGCGATTCTGTTTGGATAAGTGTCCTAACAGTAAGATCATAGGCTCCTTTGGTAATCCAATCTGTAAGAATATTATTGACATTGGAAGAAATAAGTATCTTTTCGATAGGTAAACCTGCTTTTTTTGCATAATAAGCCCCCAATGCATTTCCAAAATTTCCGCTTGGAACTACAAGATAAATTTTTTCTCCCATCTCAATTTGCTTTTGGCGAATCAGTTCCAAATAAGAGTGAATATGATAAATGATTTGAAAGATAATACGTCCAAAATTCACTGAATTTGCAGCAGAAAGTTTGATATTGTGATGCTTTAGTTCGTCTTTGAAATCCTCGGAAGCAAGAAGGGATTTAAGTGTGTTTTGCGTGTCATCGAAATTCCCTTTGACTCCTATCACTTTAAGATTTTTGCCATCTTCGGTTACCATCTGGAGTCTTTGCACATCTGAAGTTCCCCCGTCTGGATAGAGACATGCTACTTTGATGTTGGCTTGATTTTTAAAAGTCTCGAGTGTAGCAGGACCTGTGTCACCGCTGGTTGCAGCCATAATCAAATAGTTTTCGCCTTTTTGTTGCGCCAATTTGCTTAAAATATATCCAAAAGGCTGCAGCGCCATATCTTTGAATGCTCTTGTGGGTCCGTGATAGAGCTCTGCGACAAAACAGTCTTCTTCTATCTGAGAAAGGGGTACGGGGTTGGAAGCATCGTCAAATGCATCATATCTCTTGAGTGCTTCTTGGATGACTTCTATCTCTATATCGATACCGAACTTTTGTAAAAAATCTAACGCCAACTCCTTATAGTGGCTCAGAAGATGACTTTCTAAAAAATCTTTATCCAAACTTGGGAGTGTACTTGGAACATACAATCCTCCAAAACTTGCACTTGGACTAAGTATCGCTTCTGAAAAAGATACACTTTGAGGTTTTCGTCCATCATTGCCTCGCGTCTCAATAAATTGCATGATTCATCCTATTTTTCTAATTATTCATTTTTATTATTATATCCAAACAAACTAAGGCTTCATGACTGATGCGATCATCTGTTGATGCTTACAGTTCAATGCATGTCCCCACCCCGCTGCTGGTCAATATCTCCAATAGCAATGAGTGTTCTACCCGTCCGTCAATAATATGCGCTTTTTTTACCCCGCCCCTGAGCGCTTCTATACATGCATCTACTTTAGGAATCATGCCTCCGCTGATTGTGCCGTCTTCTTTGAGTTTCTGTGTTTTTTCTATATCCAGATTGGTGATAAGGCTCATCTCTTTATCCAGTACTCCCGGAGTATCTGTTAAAAAAAGAACTTTGCGGGCTTGTAAAGCTATGGCGATCTGACTTGCAGCCAAATCAGCATTGATATTAAAGCCGGGATGTCCGATTGTACTGCAGGTAGCGATAGGCGCAATCACAGGCACAAATCCATCTTCAATAATGTTCTCCACAATTTCCGGATTGACATGCTCAATAATACCTGTATACCCAAATTGTTCAAAATCTTTTGATCGTGCTTGTAAAAAATTGGCATCTTTGCCTGAGATTCCGATTGCTTTTGTACCATGATTATTAAGAAGCGCTACGATCTCTTTGTTGATTTCTCCACTGAGCACCATCTCCACAATGCGCATCACCTCTTTGGTTGTCACTCTTTGCCCGTCTACAAATTTTGTCTCCACACCCAAATCGGTTAATAAATTTGTGATGCTTTTTCCGCCGCCATGCACAATAATAGGCTTCATGCCCACCAAATGCAACAGTACAATATCTTGGGCAAACTGCTCCTTGAGAGCATCACTTGTTTGTGCCGAACCGCCATATTTGATAACAATTTTTTCATTTGCAAATTTTTTAATAAAAGGCAAAGCATCCAAGAGTGTTTTTACAACATCAATATTTTTTTCCATCACCTATTCTCCTTATATGGTCTTCTTCATTTTTGCTGTTTGTTTTTCATATTTTTTTTAATGTAGCTGTCGACACTCTCAAAAATATGATCTTTGATTTCTAATTTTAACTTCATTTCAGAGATAGGCAACTTAAACCCTTTCATCTTCACTTTGTCTTTGGCAGTACACAAAAGGCTTGCAGCCTTATACTGTTTGAGTATTTTTTGCAATGCAGCTTCTTGAAAATAGGCATGGTCACTGAAATAAACTTTTCCAACAATCCCGCTCCTGGGAAGAAAAGGCTCCAGTCTTTTTGGATTTGAAATGGCTGTGACAAGCACCATTCTTGAAGTGGGATTCTCTATGAAGACACGGCGGGTAAAATCTTTTTCTTCTCTGGCGACAATATTGGCATATTTTCGATTAAAATAAAACTCCCTAAACGGACCTGCAGGAAAAGGCAAAATATTTGGGATATGCGAGGGTTCTAAAAGAATTTCAAATTTTTCTATCTCGACTCTGTTAAATCCGTCATCTAAGATAATAAGCTTAGCGCCTTGCTCTATGGCAAAATCTATAGCCATTTGTCTGTTTTCGCTTACCATAACTGAACAATCAGGCAAACTTTCTGCCATCAGCATAGGCTCATCCCCGCTTTCATGCACATCTGCCAGTATACATCCTTCTTTGCTTATCTCGATCAATCCCCTGCTCTGTCTGCCGTATCCTCTGGAAATAATTGCAGCATGCTTGTATCTTGAAGCAAGCGCGATCACAAAAGGGGTTTTACCGGATCCGCCAACCACCAGATTGCCTACGCTCACAATAGGTATATCAAACTTTTTTTTCTTTGTAAAACTTCTGCGTATCGACATTGCGATACCATACACCATGGCAAAAGGGAAAAGAAGTACGATAAATGGGTAATGATACCATCTGGGAGTAAAAAAAAGTGCCTCAAAAAAACGTATCATAAACACTCTTTGGCACCCAATTTTTTAATCTCCCCGCAAGTAAACCCTGCTTCTTTTCTTGCGGGAACATTAATGTGCGGCCTATGCTTTGAAAGCGGTTTGTAGCGATCAAGTGTCTCAAAATAAACACTCTCGCTCAAGCCTTCTTTTTCACAAAGATACCTAAACCATTTATCTCCTTTGTACACAATAGCATGCACCAAAGCCGCCAATCCCTCGAGCGTATCAAACTCTTTTCTAGCCGGCAACGCCCCGGGATCAACAATTTGACATTTTAAAGCATAGGAAGGTTTCTCAAATGCCTCAGGAATAAAATCGATACTTTGGCTTATTTCATTTTGGGTACAATACTCCAAACATTCAAGAGTCAATTTCTCTTTAACGGCAATATCATCGCTCAACATGGCTGTTTTTAAAATATCATATATGTTCATAGGAGAATTATAACATGCAAATCAAAATCCAACCTATGGGACCCTATCAAACCAACTGTTATATAGTTACCGTTGAGGGCAAAGATTTTATCATAGATCCAGGCGTGGGTGCAGTCAAATGGGTGCTTGAAAATGTTGCCCACCCCGTAGCCATCCTTAACACACATGGACATTTTGACCACGTATGGAGCAATCAAATCATCAAAGAAAGACTTCATATCCCGCTTTATGCACCCAAAGATGATCTATTTATGCTTACAGACGACCCCTTAGGACAAGGCACACCCTCAAGCAAACCTGATTATCTTGTTTGTGGTGACGAAACATTTGACATCCAAGGCATCAAAATTCAATACCGTCACTTTCCCGGCCACACTCCTGGCTGCTCCGTTATACAAATAGGAGATGTATGGTTTAGTGGTGATTTTCTTTTTGAGCAGTCTATCGGCAGATGGGACTTTCCGGCATCAAATGGCCAAGACATGATCAATAGTCTGCAAAAAGCATTGAAAATAAAAGAGAATTATACGATTTATCCCGGCCACGGGATGAGCACTACACTCAGAGCAGAACAAAGAGTGATCCCCTACTGGATTGAACAAGTCAAACGTACAATACAATCATAAGGCATCCGAGATTCAAATATACGTACGCTAGTATGAAAATTTATATCCGCGACGTCTTACAGTATGTATCACCTGAAAACCCAAAATACTTCTTAGGCGTTTACGTATTTGATTGATCGCTACTTCAACCGTGTTATCGCTAACATATTCGGGTTCTTCCCAAAGTGCATTGATAATCTCGTCCTTTGAAAATACGCGTTGCTTGCGAAGTGCCAAATAAGCTAAAATATCGAATGTTTTTCCATTGAGTGAGACAATCTTCTCATCATACACTATCTTTTTATTGGCGATATCAATGACTAGCTTACCCACATCAACCTTGGTGCCAAATAGATGTCTCATGTTTGCCAAAACTCTTGCTGCAACAAGATCAGGATATTCACAGTGTTGATAGATTACATCATCCACACCCAAAGCAAAAAAACCGGCTTGCTGACGATAATTATTCGTCAATATCATAATCTTTGTTTCACTCTTTTTCTTTTTTACCTCATTAACATAACGCTCCAATGAAAACCTGACACCCTCATCTACGATAATGACCAATTCATAATGTCTAAAATCTGTAAAGTTTGTCGCATCATACATATCTTTTGCATTGTCAACGATACAGATAAAATATTTATCTAATTCTGCTTCAAGGTGCTTGACATATTCTTCGTCAAAACCTACTGTTAATATTCTCATTTATGCGCTATCCTACCTAACCAAAGAAAACATCCCAAAACTTAATCAAAAGCGGTTTCCTTTTTTAATTGGCTATTTATAGCGAAAAGTAGCTTATTTAAAAATAAAAGTAACTTTTAGGTTATCTTGGATATTTTATACTTTTTATGTATTGTTCATATTTATCCATTCAAGCAACATCCAACTCATGTCAAAAATAGGCATAATTTTTCCCCTCTGACTTGCAAAACCTACCTTTCTTTGAACAGAGAAATATCAAAAAATAAAATAGTTAAATGCAATTCATATTTGAATTCAAAATAGTCATCCAAATCACTAACAATATTCTTATTTTTTGAATATACAAGATACCTTTGGCTGCCCAAAGCCTTGCGGATTCTTTTTTTTTGCTTTGATGTAAACTCTTTTGGGTGCAGGATAGCCTTCTATAGTTTTTGTGGGGTCGTTGGGGTCTAGAAAATCCGAAAGGCTTTGGGTGTCTATCCAGTCGGTTTTTCGCTGCTCATTGAGATCTGTTTTCATTATAGCAAGCACCTCTACCTCATCAAATCCGGCCCTAATACACCAGTTTTTGAGCGCATTGACTGTGGGGATGAAGTAGATGTTGGGTATCTTGGAGTATCGATCTTTTGGAGTGAGGCAAAGTTCTTCTTCCCCATCTATCATAAACGTATCCAAAATCAGTTCGCCGCCTGCATTGAGGCCTTTATAGAGGGATTTGAGCATTGAAACGGGATCGGAGCGATGGTACAGAACCCCCAAACAAAAAAGCACGTCAAACTGATGCTCGTAGTACTCTACATGCTCAACGCCTAAAAGTTCATAGACGATATCACTCTGAATAAAATGATTGATAAATGCAAACTGCGTATAGTAAAGTGCTGAGGGGTCAAAACCTATAAGTTTTTTAGGTTTTTGTCCGAGCATACGAAACAGATAGTAGCCATTATTGCAACCGATGTCTCCTACGATTTTGTCTTTAAGGTCAAAAAAGGGTTCAAGTAAATTGTACTTTATAAAGCTTTGCCATTCAGTATCAATAAACAAAGAACCCACCTTAAAAGGTCCTTTGCGCCAAGGCTTCATCATGCGAGCTGTTTCTCCAATGAGAGTTTGCTGCTCCGACGTGATCGCATCAAATGTTACAGTGACACAATCGCCCAGACTCACATGAGCGTCCAAGCGAGGTAAACTTTGCAGAGCCTCCCGGAGCGGCGCAATATTTTTCCATGCCAACCATTTTTGGCGCTCACGGCGTAATGCGGCTAAATCCATCAGACTATCTGAGATAAGCTTTTTTGATGACTTGATCAAATAATGGTCTGTCATTGCCAGGTGAAACTGTGACATTTTCGATCTTTTGTACTACTTCTTGTCCTTTGATCACCTCTCCAAAGATAGTATATCCACCATTTAGCCATGCAGTAGGTGCTACAGTGATAAAAAATTGACTTCCGTTGGTGTTGGGCCCCTTGTTTGCCATAGCAAGCAAAAAAGGTTTATCAAAAACCAAATTGGGAGCATATTCATTTTTAAACTCTTTTTTCCAAATCGACTCACCCCCCATACCTGTACCCGTAGGATCACCCCCCTGGATCATAAAACCTTTAATCACACGGTGAAAAATAATCCCGTCATAATAACCGTTTTTAACATGTGTTACAAAGTTCTCCACAGCCAAAGGCGCAGCTTCAGGATAGAGTTTGAGCTCAATACTCCCCACATTGGTCTCAAGCACCACCACTGGTGATGCTGTTTGATTCCCTTGAGACTTTGACGCTTCCGCGGCATACGTATTTGCCGATAAAAATCCTATGCACAACAGTGCTTGTAGCCATTTTTTCATCATACGCCCTTATCGCATTTGTCTATTTTTAATTTTTGAAGTACTTTAGTAAAAAAGTCACCGCCCTCTCTGTGTATATCATCGTGAAACTCTAGACAAATCGCTTGAATCTCAGGGTGTTCGGTTGAAATTTTGTCAAAAATCAAAGGGGCCTGTCCTGTCTCTTTCTTTACGTCATCAATCACTTGTAAAATTTCTTTTTTCAGGCTTTGATTGTCTCCAAAAACAAGACTCAGTCCTTCATAACGTTCTTCCATTCTCAAGCGTGCTTTGATTTCTTTACATCGATCCATTCTTTACCTTTTTTATTTAATATAACGCCTACAGAACAAAGTCCCGTAGGCTACGCTGACGCTGTGTCCGCTTCAGCAGCGGGCTCGTGTGACCTTAGCCACACTTTAATATAACGCCTACAGAACAAAGTCCCGTAGGCTACGCTGACGCTGTGTCCGCCCTATCTTGCATAGTATGTCGCCCGCGTTTCCCTGATAACATTGACTTTGATTTCGCCAGGGTATTGTACCCTATCTTCTATCTCTTTTGCAATCTCCTTGCTCAACAGTACTGCTTCATTGTCGCTCATTTTGTTAGCATTCACAAAGACACGTATTTCTCTTCCTGCATTGATAGCATAGGCATTTTCCACATATTCTTTGGAGAGGGCAATCTGCTCTATCTCTTTTACGCGCTTTGTAAAATTCTCTAAAACTTCTCGCCTTGCTCCCGGCCTTGCAGCCGAAAGCGCATCAGCAGCACAAACAGCTGCACTCTCTATGCTGCTTGGCTCTTCATGCCCATGATGCGCATAGATCGCATTAATGACCACAGGATGCTCATTGTGCTTTCGGCAAAGTTCCGCACCAATATCCACATGTGAACCGCCCATATCCTGCGTCAATGCTTTACCGATATCATGCAAAAGCCCTGCACGCATCGCAAGCTTTTCATCCCCCCCCATCTCTGCCGCCATTACCCGGGCAAGCTTTGCAACCTCTAATGTATGCGCCAGAGCATTTTGTCCATAACTGGCACGGTATTTCATGCGCCCCAAAAGCTTGACAAGTTCCTCATGCATAGGGAAAAGCCCTAAATCTATCAGAATATTTTCTCCCTCTTCATAGGTTTTTTGCTCAAACTCTTTCTCTACTTTTTCATGCACTTCTTCAATACGGCCCGGATGGATGCGTCCATCCTCAACTAAAATCTCTATGACTCTAGTTGCAATAGCTCTTCGATAAAGATTAAAACTGCTTACCAATATTACACCGGGAGTTTCATCTATCACAATATCAACACCCAAAAGCATCTCAAGAGTTTTGATATTGCGCCCTTCTTTACCGATGATACGCCCTTTGTGTTCATCGCTAGGCAAAGTAACAATATTGATCAGCCTTTCTCCCGCAAAATCACCTGCATACCGCGTAGTAGCCTGTGCTAAAATATAATTGGCTTTTCGCTCTCCTTCCTCTTTGGCTAACTGCTCATACTTACGCACAATGCCTGCCACTTCAGCCCGGCTCGATTCTTCTACTTTTTCAAGGATGTAGGCCTTTGCCTCATCTTTTGTAAGAGAAGATACATGTTGCATTTTATCAATGGCCTGCATGATTGTTTCTCGCTTTTTAGCTTCAAGCTTTTCTAAACTTGCTTCTTTGTTTCGAACCTTATTTATCAGAATATCGAGTTTTTCTTCTTTGGAAGCAACCTCTTTAGTTTGTAAAATCAAAGCTCGCTGACGCTCGTCAATCTGAGCCAAACGTTTTTGAAATTCACGCTCTTGTTCTATCTCGTTTTCTTTGATCTTCACTCTGGATTCTTGAAGCAAAAGTTCAGCTTCGCTTTCTATGGCTTTTGCCTTTGCTTTCATTTCAAGTTCTATATGCGAAAATCTGCTATAGGTACTACTTTTAAGCCATAGATAAAAACCCCCGGCTCCTATAACTGCACCGGCTATACCCGATGCCCCTATAATTCCTAACATTGTTTTTTCCTTTAATTGTGAAAGAAAAAGCCTAAAAAAGTATATATTGCGGTGTGATAATGCTATCAGCCTTCACATCATAATGGTCTGTGACTTCTTTCTTGCTGTAACACCATTGACGTGCCACAAATACAGTTTTATTGATATTTTTAATCTCTTTTTCATAAAATCTATCGTACATTCCTTTACCAAAACCAACACGTCTCAATGTGTGGTCGGACCCCACTATAGGTACGATAGCCAAATCTATTTGTTTCTTTTTATACTGTTTTGAATCCTTTGGCTCTTTTATTCCAAAGCGTTTTCTTTCTAGCGGTAATCTATATTTTACCAATCTAAAACTTTCACCTTCCATAAAAGGCACATACAGATCTTTTTTTTCTCTACGCAATCGGTTGATAAGAGGATTAATATTAACCTCCGTCCCTAACGGAAGATAAAGCATAATTCTTTTGGCTTTTGCCCGCCTTATGAGTCGATAAAGAAAATCCAAAACTATTTTATCTTTTTTGTAGGCCCCGGTTTTGCTTGCTTTTTCCAAGCGCTTTAAGCATATAGCTCTAAAACTATCTTTATCCATCCTGTCCCTATCCTAAGTGCTCTTTTGTTATAATTTAAATTATTATACCAAAGGAAGAGTTTGAAAAAAGTATATTCTCTTTTGTCTATCATCATTCTCTTTTTGCTTATGGGGTGCGATGACAAAAAAAATAAAAATTCTACAATTGTCATAGAAAATACAACCGAAATAATACAAATAGACAAAAATAAATCGTTCTCAAAGAAAAATATCTTACCAGATGGCAATGTCACCCAAACAGCGACACATGCTTTTATGTTAAGCAATTTGCAACAAAGCAGCTACAAAGGAATTATGGCGGGCAAAACCATCCTTTTGGAGGGAATTAATGCGCCCGTGGTGATATTCCATTTTTTTGCCACATGGTGCCCTCCTTGCGCGGGACAAGCTCCTTATCTCTCAGATCTTCAAAAAAAATATCCTCAAGAACTTTTTGTTGCAGGAGTTATGGTTAACGATACGCCGTCAAAAGAGGTATTAAATCAATTCATTCAAGAAAATCATGCTGATTATTATATCTCCCTTGCCCAAGAGAATGATACTTTGGCAGCAAAGATAACAGAAGCATTAAAGCTCGACAGTAATTTTTCCCTTCCTCTTACCGTAATTTATCATAATGGAAAACATCTTATCCATTACGAAGGTGCCGTCCCCGCAGAGATATTGGAACACGATATACGAGAAGTGATCAAAGATTTAAAAGAAGAATAAAAAGGATTTTAAAACATATGTTCAACTTATTTAAAAAAGTATTAGGCAAAACAAGCGAAGCAATTAAAGAGATAATGCCCACCAAACGCAAAGAGATATCCAAAGAAGAATTTGAAGATATTTTGCTTGAAGCAGATGTAAACTATGATCTTATAGAAAGATTGCTGGAGCCTTTAGGTGCCAAGATAAACCGCATTCAAGCATTTAACTCACTTATCTCTGTATTTCAATACAAAGCCGATTTTAAGGAAAGTGAAGCAAAACCTTATGTAGAGATGATTATCGGTGTCAACGGAGCAGGCAAAACAACAACCATTTCCAAGTTAGCCTACCGCTACAAAGAGGCCGGGCACAGTGTGATCCTTGGTGCGGGAGACACATTTCGTGCCGCAGCCATAGAGCAGCTGAGCAGATGGGCAGACAAACTGAAAATACCCATTATCGCTACACAACAGGGGCATGACCCTTCGGCTGTAGTGTATGATACTATCGAATCCGCGAAAGCCAAAAAGATAGATCATGTTATTATCGATACCGCAGGAAGGCTTCACACCCAAACCAATCTCGCCGAAGAACTCAAAAAAATGATACGTGTTGCACACAAAGCTCTGGAAGGAGCTCCTCACCGCAAAATGCTTATTTTGGACGGAACACAAGGAAGCTCTTCTATTAATCAGGCAAAAGCCTTCAATGAAATGATCGGCATTGACGGGATCATAATTACCAAACTTGACGGGACAGCAAAAGGCGGTTCTGTGCTCAGCATAGCCGATGAACTTCGGCTGCCTATTTTTTATATCGGTACCGGGGAACAGCCAAAAGATCTGATAAAATTTAAAGCCAATGAATATGTCAATACCATTTTAGATGAAATATTTATATAATAAAATAATTATATAATTTTGCAACACTTATATTTTTCAAAAATGCTGTTTCATCTTTGATGAAACAGCAAAAGGCTCGTCTTTCAAATACACCGGACCAGTGCTCTTCTCCTTGTGGTGCAATTCATTTTTTATGGATACCTATTTGATACGCATATCAATACTCAAAAAATCAAAAATCCATTGATGCGATATTAAATCTTTCTTTATATTTTGATTCTAAATCTGTTTTTTCTCTATAATCAATGATATCGCCTATCACGATAGTGATTTTGCGTTTTTGTGAATTATCATACAGCGCCTCCTTGAGGATTTCTCTTGCATTATCTTTAATATGTACAGGCAAAATAGGCAGTTTATTTTTTAAAGCGATCAACCTGGACCCCTCTTTAAATGCAGCAACGGGTTTATCGGTAGTATTTCGAGTACCTTCAGGAAAAATAAAAACAGAATTTCCCTTTTGCACTCCCGTTTTAACATCCCCAAAAAATCCACTCATCTGTCTCTTTTCCCTATCAATCAGTATCGACCCTGCATTGCGCACAAAAATCCCAAAAAAAAGAGAATTATATAATTCTTTTTTTGCAATCCAAAGCCCAAAAAGCTTAGTATGCTCCAATGCTACTTCGATAATGAGCGGATCAATAACCGTTCTATGATTACTTAAAAGCAGATACTGTCCCTCATGGGGGAGTTTTTCTTTATTTTCTATATTGATTTCGATATGAAGTGCAGCAAGCTGTACCTTAGAATAAGCCACTCTCAATTTTTTCTTTTCTTGTGGGTCTTGCATACTTTTGAGCATAAACCCATACTTGTTTGTCAAATAAAGCGAATAGAGCAATTGTTGAATCTTTTTAAAAAATCGCAATCTTTATCCTTAAAAAATAGTGACGAAATTATAGCCAAATAGACCAAAAAGAGCTTCACTATTTAAAAAAATTACAATTTGACATATTTTAAAACCTCTTTTTCTTTACTTGACTATAATAACTTTCATCAAACAACTTAAGGCGGTATTATGGCAAAGAAAAAAACCCTCTTTGAGTGTCAAGCATGCGGTTTTCAATCACCGAGGTGGATGGGAAAATGCACCTCCTGTGATCAGTGGGATACTATGGTGGAACTTAGCACTGACCAAATCAAGTTTTTAGAAGAGATATCCAAAAACAATACAGGCATAAACCCTATAGGCAAAGCCAGACCCATTACACAAATAGAAGAAGACAACATCGCACGATTCTCTTCGGGAAGCAAAGAGCTTGATTTGGTATTGGGGGGCGGTATTGTTCCCGGATCACTAACCTTGATTGGAGGAAGTCCAGGCATAGGAAAATCCACGTTGCTTCTCAAAATAGCCGGCAATCTTGCAAGAAAAGATAAAAAGGTACTTTATGTCTCGGGAGAGGAGTCCGCAGGACAGATAAAACTGCGCGCCAACAGGCTGGAAGCCAATCATGAAAATCTTTTTTTGCTCCCGGAAATCAGCCTTGCTACAGTACTTTCGGAGATATCTATTGAAGATTATGCGTTTATCGTGATTGATTCCATACAGACACTCTATAGTGACGATACTCCTTCTGCGCCGGGATCTGTTACGCAGGTTCGCACGATCACCTTTGAATTGATGCGTATTGCCAAAAGTATGCATATTCCCATTTTTATCATCGGCCATATCACCAAAGACGGATCCATTGCAGGACCCAGGGTGCTTGAACATATGGTCGACACGGTGCTCTATTTTGAAGGGGACAGCAACTCCGAACTTAGACTTCTAAGAGGATTTAAAAATCGCTTTGGATCAACCAACGAAGTAGGTATTTTCGAAATGAACAAAGAGGGTCTGAGTGATGCCAAAAGTATGGCAGGAATGTTTTTCAATAAAAAGAAACTTCAATCAGGATCAGCCCTTACCGTAATCATGGAGGGGAGCCGCCCTATCATCATAGAAGTTCAAGCCCTTGTCAGTGAAGCCTACGGCCATCCCAAACGAAGCTCTACAGGCTTCGACAACAACCGGCTTACTATGCTTTTGGCACTTTTGGAAAAAAAACTTGATCTGCCCCTGGGAACATATGATGTCTTTATCAATATCAGTGGGGGCATTAAAGTCAATGAGCCCTCTGCAGATCTGGCTATTATTGCAGCTATTTTGAGCAGCTACCGAAATAGAGAATTAAGTCCGGAGACACTTTTTTTAGGAGAGGTGAGTCTCACGGGTGAAATACGGGAAATATCCGGACTTGCCCAAAGACTCAAAGAGATTCAAACACAAGGTTTCAAAAAAGCAGTTATTCCCAACAAGCCCTTGGAGGAAACGTCTATCAAATGCTTTATAGCAGATGAAGTATCAAAAATAGTAGACTGGATGTAATCTTCTTTTTGCTACACTTTCTTTATGAAAATAGGTACAGATATTATACATGTTAATCGTGTAGAAAAAATTACAATAAAATACGGCAATAAATTTAAACAAAAATTTCTTTCTCCTCGGGAGATAGCTATCGCGCACAAAATAGAAACAGTTGCAGGATTTTGGGCCGCCAAAGAGGCTATTTCCAAGGCATTGGGATGCGGTATAGGAGAACAACTCTCTTTTCACGATATCATAATTACAAAAAATCAAAAAGGCGCTCCCGCCTTTGCTTTGTCACATGAAGCTCAAAAAATACATCGCATCAAAGAAAGTTCTCTTTCCATCAGTCATGATGGGGGATTTGCCATTGCGGTAGTTGTCATTGCACAGCACCAATAACCGCTCATCCTCCCCCTACAAAATGCAATAGTTCGATCCTGTCATCTTGTTGAAGCGTATAGGTGTTCCATTCTTCTTTTTTTACAATCTCCATATTGACAGCCGCAGCCATCACCTTCACTTTAATTCCCAAAATATCTATTAAGTTTGAAATTGTAATATTTTGCTCAACATTTTTCTTTTCACCATTGACAGTAATTTGCATTAATTCTCCTTCATGCCGGTTTTATTTTATCTAACAATATTGTAATTTCTCTTAGATTGCACTACAATACTCTATAAATTTAAAAACAAAGGACTTAACGTAAAATGAAATATCTGGTTATTTTCATCTCTATATTGTTTGCGATAACAGGATGTGCCCCTCAAAATACACGTGCAACACCCAAAATAGATCAAACGACAAATATTTCCACAAACGAAAAAAACACAACAAAAGAAACCATAAGTAAAAAAATACCACAAAAGCCTAAAAAAATAATTGAACTCAAAAAAGTTGAAGATAACAATTTCAGTTCCGAATATATGTATCCCGAAAATAAAGTCAAGGAAGAAAAAATCATTACAGTGGCGCAAGATACGCCAGCACCTCCGGAAGCACCGGGCCCTATCATTACAAAAGAAGAGTGCATCAATATGATCGGCCAAGAAAAATTTGACAAATACACAGCTCTACTTGGAAGCGAAGAAGCTTCAATCAAGCGATGCGAAATGATCAAAAAAGTACAACAATAACTATTTTCTAAAATGTATCATCTTAAATCTATCCCCCATCATAGTGGGCGATAGCAATGTTTTAACCTTGTCTGCCTCTCTTGCATAAATCTGCGGGGTCGTTCCTTTTGCAAACCGCTCTAGTATTTCAATCAAACCAAAACGCACGAGTGCTCTTGCTTGTGTCTCATAAGCCTCTTCTTTAAAACCTGCTGCCTCAAAAGCTTCAACGACATGTTTAAAATTCACATCGTAGGTAATATCGTCTTTTTTATAGCTTTCTTCAAGCATCAAGGTTTCATCAAACAAGGGAAAAGTTTCATGCTTTCTATAGATACGTATAGAAAAGTCATTACGCACATATTTCTCACCATAATCAAAAGAGATAAAATCGCAACGCATTATGTTTTTTGACATAGCTTTTGCAAACTCTTCATAACCCACTGCGATTTCACCTTGTCTCAGATAATGGGACCCAGACCATTTCAAAATTTCATCGGGGGCTTCTTTCCAGGCCACATGATGATTTTCCACAAAAGCTATTTTTTCATCCTTAAGCAATTCGCAAGGAAAAGCATCAAAAATTTCATTGGCAACCACAAATGCATAGGGTGCCCTAATCTCATCGATGTCACTAAAGTGTGTCACAACAATATCATCACCAAAGCGCTCTTTGATATAAGTGCGCTGTGCTTCTTGTACATAGGGTTGCCTCTCAACGATACCAAACCGGAGAGTTTGTATCAAAGCCGGATCACACGTATAAAGCCACTGTATCATATCGCAAAGCAAATAGCCTTGATGTGCCCCGATCTCTATGAGCCAGCCATTTCTATCCGCTTTACCCTCCTTTAAAAGCTTCAAAAAATAGTTTGCAATACTTGCGCCAAAAAAGCGGCTGGTACTTACCGCGGTATAAAAATCTCCTGATTTTCCTATGGCTTTAAAATTTTTATAATACCCTTCTTCTCCGTAAAGCCACTCGTTCATGTAGTCGCTAAAGCGCATTTGCCACCTATATATAAAGCTTCAAAAGTTCTATCTGTTTATCCACTTCATAAATTTTTTGGTCAAGCTTTTTGATCTCTAAAGAGTTTTTCATCATTGCTGTATCATAGGAAGTTTTTTCTCCTGCTTTTTCTAGATTTCTGGTCAGATGATAGAGATTTTGATACAGTTCTTCATCTTTTTGCGCCAACTGGATCTTCTTGTCTATGATACGTAAATTTTGATTAACCAGATTGTACTCTTCATCAATAGTGTTTTGGCGGTCGATCACCTCTGCAGCAGCTTTCATTCTTGCGACTTTGGCGGCCTCTATCTCGCTCAATGAGTTGATATCAATAGGCATAGAGATTGTAAACCCATAACTATAATATCTTTCCTTGAGCGTTGAAAAATAAGAATAAGGATTGACATCCCCATCTGTATATCGTCCCTGAAGAGAGATCGCCGGAAGATATTTGGCCCATGTCATTTTTGCATTGTATGCTTTCTCTTTTTCTCGTAATCTTTCTCTTGCCAGCTCCAAATTTGATCCCCTAAAATCTGATGCGGCAATAAGTTTTAGCTTGGGCAGTGTCAACTGCTTGGGATCCTTGTCGCTAAGCACTCCAAACTCTTCTCTGGCTTGCATCAAAGAGATTTCCGTTTCCAAAAGTGAAGTTTCATCGACATTCTTTTGCAAAAGAGCTTGATCCAAAAAGCTGCTATCCAAAAGTCCCGCCTCATAACTCTCGCGTTTTTGTTTAATATCAATCGTATCATTCTTGATGAGATATGTCAATTTCTTTTGCTGAAGTTCAAGTTTTTTCATCATATAAAGCTGTGTCACGGCACTGCCGATCATTTGGCGTTTTTGCAGCATGATATCGGCGACATTGGCATCGTGCAATGCTTCAGAATACTTTATGGAATAATAGATTCCTCCTGATTTGAAGATCGGCTGATCAATACCGATACTAAAACTTCCTGTCTGCACCGTTTTATCACTATATTGCTCTGAGTAGGTTTTGCTGTATTGAATCGCAATAGGATTGATCCAGCTTTTACTTAATATATCATATTCAAGATCATTGCTTTGAAACTGATAGTCAAATAAGGCCGTTTTATTTTTTGAAAGAATATCACCCAATTCGTCCGCGTGAAGATATCCTGGCGAAAATGTACCGAAAAAATATATCCCTGCACTCAAAAATACAACTCCTGGAAGCGACTGCTTGTGTGATCCTTTTATCAAAGACGATCCAGCGTTCGCACCAAACATAAAATTTTGTATCTTATGTGTTTTAGACAATAGAACTGATAGCTTTTTCAAAACGCTTAAATCCTTCATTGATTTCATCCTTTGTGATTGTGAGACTTGGCAATAATCGTACTGTATTTCGTCCTGCCTTTAATACAATCAGGCCCTCTTTCATGCTCTGCTTAATGGTCTTTATTTGAATTTCAGAACTTTTGGCACGAAGCCCGCGCATCAAACCCAAACCCACTTCTTTTTCAAAGAGATGCGTATATTTTTGAACGATATTCTGCAATTTGTTTTCAAAATAAAGGAGCGCCTCCGCAATATCGCCACGCTCATACATCTCCTCAAGTATCTCAAGCACAGCCAATCCTGCTGCCGTACTTAGATAGTTGCCTCCAAAAGTGCTGCCATGATCCCCTGCAACTAAAATGTCCTTATGTTTGGTCATCACTGCTCCGATAGGTACACCGCCGGCAAGCCCCTTGGCCAAAGTAATGATATCAGGCTCTATTTCATAAAGATTGGAAGCCAAAAACTCTCCTGTACGAAAAATCCCTGTTTGCACCTCATCAACAATAAGCAAAATACCTTCTTTTTTCAAATAAGAAGCAAGCTTCTGTATCTCTTCTTTATCGAATGGCTGAACGCCCCCCTCTCCTTGCACCAACTCTATAAGTACGGCTACCGTTTCCTCATCGATGGCAGCATAAACATCGGCGATAGAATTTTCATAAGAAAAACCATGAGGATACGGCGAAAAATAAGAAGAATGGAAATGCTCCTGGCCCGTGGCCTTAACCGTAGTAATCGTTCGCCCGTGGAAAGAACCTTCAAGCGTAATCACCTTATAACGTTTTTTATCAAATTTTATTTCACCGTATTTACGTGCAATCTTTATGGCTCCCTCATTAGCCTCAGCTCCTGAATTTGCAAAAAATACACTCATGTCGTATCCGCTTAATTTGACTATTTTTTCTGCAAGTTTTGCCTGGGGCTCTATAACTTGCAAATTGGAAATATGAATTATTTTTTTGGCCTGTTCGCAAATAGCATTTGCCAGCCTTTCATTGCCGTGCCCTACAGAATTTACCGCTATACCCGAAGCAAAATCGATATAATCTTTTCCTTTGTCATCATACAGTACCGAACCCACTCCTTTAACAAAATTGGTATAATCGCGTGCATAGGTTTGCAATACATATTTTTTATCTAATTCTTCTAAATTCATTTTACATCCTTATTAATTTGTATTTTTACTTCCTGGTAACAGGCGCTTTCACCTTCTTCGCTCACTATAGAGGGCGTAAGCCTATTGATACCTCTTGTATTGTTGGTTATCAATACACAATCGCTGCGTAAATCTTCATTTAACTTGACAATAAACTCATACGAACCATATTCTGAAGAGATATGCACCGTTTCTCCTTCTTTGTACCCCAAAGAAGGATGAAGCTGTACCCTATCATCTCTTACAAACTGTGTATTTAGTGTTTTGACTGCCTTGGAACTTATAAGCCAAAAAGTATCATTTTTTGCTTCTGCATGCTTTTCTTTCCGATGCTTTTTAAAATGTTTTGTATTTATAAAATCATCATTATAATCATCTATAAACTTAAACTCCTCCGTTCCGCTCTCGCCAAATCCATCTGCGTAAGGCAACACCTCATATCCCGGAGAAAGAAAATTTCCCTCCCGATCCTGCCTGCACTGGTCAAGCCAGAGCCGAAGATAATACTCTTCGCTTTGTAATCCGTCAAAACCAAACACATCAAAAAGCCTTTTAGTCAAATCATACTCACTGATTCCAAAAGTTGCATCTTTAATCTTATGCATAGGCTCTACATAATGATGTCCATAGCTAAGCCTTATATCCTCTTTTTCGAAAAAGTTTTTTGCCGGCAAAACAATCTTTGCCCTTTTTGATGTCTCGTTTTCGTAGAGTCCAAAATAAATTAGATTTTCAACATTCTCCAGCTCCTCTACAACACGTGAACTATCAGGCATTGATTCTGCAGGATTTCCTCCCTGCACAAACACAGTGTCAAAGCCCGAAAATGCTGTCACAACTTTAGACACACGAGAACAGTTCACGTCAAATGGATTTTCAAATCCCCATTTCGAATTGCCAAGATAACTGACCCCGCACCCCTCTTTTCCAAAAAGCCCAAGCGTTGCAGCAAGTGAATCAATCGCATGAAGCACATAAGAGCCGGTTGTATATTTTTGTACCCCTGCGCCCACTAAAAAAACCACTTTTTGGTTTCTTAGATACTCCAACATGCAGCCCATATCCCCCAAATCTACTCCGATATATTCCAAAATAGCTTTTATACGATGTTCCCGCGTATAATCATAAAAATCTTCATACGAAGAAGCAAATTCATCCATCCAGGTTTTATCTTCACTGTTTTCCATAAAAATAAACCTGGCAAGCAAAATAGCCACACAATAGTCTGTTCGGGGCCTGATCTGCAGATGAAAATCTGCTTTTTTTGCAATAGGAGTTTTCACAGGATCAATCACAACGATCTTTTTGCCTTCTAAAAAAGGCACAAGATGCGCATTGGTTACTGTTATATTGCGGCCCCATATAACAATGGTATCAGCTTTTTGTATCTGTTCAAGAGGCAACATTTTATTCGCCCCTCTTCCTGCCATAATGCCTGCATCACCTGCACCGTCACACAAGCTGCCCTTTGTCAAACTTCCACCTATTTTTTTCATAAAAAGATTGGTTATCTCCTGCATTACGCCCACATTGCCGGACCCTCTCCAAAGCAATGAACTTTTAGATCTAAAAGCCTCTGCAGTTGCCTGGAGCGCCTCCTCCATGTTTACCTCTACTCCGTTGATGCGGGGCTTTTCTATGCGGGGTGTTTCAAATATAAATTTATTGAGCTTAATACACAAAGCCCCATTGCCTGCAGGATGTTCTCTGTCCCCCTCTATTTTTAAGGAACTATCATTTTTCACCAAGATGCGACAAGCATCATAACAGTCTAACCCACAAGCAGTCTGCATTATTTTATCTCCACTTTTATCAATTTGAAAAAAGCATCCTGGAGGGCTTGAATATAGATTTCTGCACGATAAGAAGAAATAAATTTTTCATCTGCCGCCTTCCGAACTTTATCAACCAAAGCACTCACTGCAGATTTTAACTCAACTCTCATACGGCTCAACTTTGGCACAGTGTACTTTAGCAAACATAAACAATGGCACCATACACAGTAACAATATTTTCACTGGATATATCTTTTTAGGTTATTATAGCAAAATAGCATTAAGCAGAAAGAAAAAATAATAAAATTCTAAACATAAGACAAATAATATTTGATATTGAAGCAAGGTGTGAAATAAGCCGGGTTCTGTCGTGGGTAGTTATTTATCTAGGCGCAGTGTTGCCAATGCGCTCAAGCAAAGTATAAATGCCAATCTAATGGCTTGTGAGACTCATACCATATACTTCTTGCTACGGACAGGGTTTACCTAGCTGCCCCTGTTACCAGAAGCACCGGTGGGCTCTTACCCCACCCTTTCACTATCACCTATCAATGAAACATCGATAGGCTACCTACTCTCTGTTGCACTTGCCCTCAGATTACTCTGGCCATCCGTTAGATGGAGTCCTGTCTCACTTGTAGCCCGGACTTTCCTCTCGTGGCGTTTGCCACCAGCAACTACCTATCACACCTTATTCGAATTATAGCATAGATGCAGTATAGATTAAAAGGTTTATGAGGGAAGTTTTAAATAAAAGAAAATCTGACCAAATGAGTTTTCTCCTTTGGTCAGCCTATAAAGATTTAGCTAAAAGACTCAATACTATTGAGCAGGCCCCTGAGCAATGGCTTCTTTGGCATATTTTTCGCCAAGTTCATACGCTTTAAGGTTTACGGCATGCACTTTTTCTGGAACTTTGCTGAGCATGGTATCCACAAGCACTTTTTTATCAAGTGCATTTGTAAATGTATTTGCAATAGCAAGCGCAACCACAGACTGAGTAATTACATTTCCCACTTCTTCTTTTGCAATGGTAATAATAGGAATTTCATAAATATTCCATTTCTTTTTATCTTCCTCTGTCGGATGTACCAAGTTTGGCTCAATCACGATTGTGCCGCCCGGCTGTACTCCATTTTTAAAAAGTCTATAACTTACATCTGCAACGGAAAGCATAAAATTTACTTCACCATCATTTGCATAAGGATAAAAAATTTCTTCATCATCAAGGGTAATGTCAACAACTGTTGGTCCACCACGTACCTGTGAAGTATAGGTTGCTGTTTTGAGTCCATACCCACCCGTTTTAATTTTAGCTGCGGCAAAAATCTCTCCAGCGAGAAGAACACCCTGCCCACCAACGCCTGTAAATCTCATTAATGTTCGTGCCATTGTGTCTCCTTATATTTTTTTGACAAAGTCGTCTTGGGTAATTTTTCCACGCTTGCCTTGATGCACATTTCTAATCTCTTGATACATTTCACAATACTCTTTTGCACCCGTATCTTGCTTCAAAATACCTGTTGGCAATAAATTAAGCTGCTCTTCCGGACTTAATTTGTCATATTTTGCTTTTGAAACAGTAACGCTGTCAATCCAGTCAAGATTTTCCATAGCCGAAGCCATTTTATTTTTTCTGCCAAAATTAATATGACAGTTGGATAACGCTTCGACAAATGAGAAACCTTTATGCTCCATGGCGTCCACTAAAAGTTTTTCAAGTTTTTTAGGTGCTGTCACAGTTTCTCTACCTACAAAAGAAGCCCCAGCAGCTATGGCTAACTTACAAGCATCAAAAGTTGGATCAATATTTCCTGCTTTTTGAGAAACAGTCCACATACCCTGAGGTGTTGTTGGAGAAGTCTGTGAATTAGTCAAACCATAAATAAAGTTTTGAATAACAATGAGTGTTATATCAATATTTCTTCTGCATCCATGGATGGTGTGATTACCCCCGATTGCCAAGGCATCGCCATCTCCCGCAACACAAACAACATGCTTGTCTGGATTTGCCAATTTAATGCCGGTTGCAAAGGCTATCGTTCTGCCGTGTGTAGTGTGAACAGTGTTAAAATCAACATAAGATGAAAATCTTCCCGAACATCCGATTCCCGAAACAACACACACATCATCCTTGCTCCATCCAAGCTTATCAACGGCTCGGATAAAAGATTTAAGAATGACTCCATCCCCACATCCCCAACACCATAGCGTTGGCATCTTTTCTAATCTTAAATAACTATCATAATTAAATGCCATCTTACAGCTCCTTTACTTTATTTACAATCTCAAATGGAGAAATCGGCCGCCCATTTACCTTGAAAAGACCTTCGATATCAAGTCTTCCTGAAGCCCTTTGGACCTCATCTCTGTATTGGCCGATATTAAGCTCAACACATAATACTTTTTTAATTTTATCTGTATGTTTCTTGATTGCCTTGGCTGGACTTGGCCACAAAGTAATAGGTCTAAACAAACCTGCCTTAACGCCCTCTGCCCTTAGGTGTCTGATTGCCTCTTTTGCTGCGAGAGAAACCGAACCGTACGCTACAATCATAACTTCCGCATCATCCATCATGAACTCTTCATAAGAGTCTATCTCTTCTTGATGCGCTTCCACTTTATTAAATAGTCTTTCAATCAAAAGCCTGCATGTTTCAATCTCTTCTGTCGGAAAACCATTTTTGTCATGATGAAGTCCTGTAAAGTGATATCTATATCCTTTAAACATTGGGTTGAGAACTGCCGGTTCATCCTGAGCCACGCCGTAGGGATGATACTCTTCTGCAGGGCCATCAAATGTTTTTCTTGGCTTGATGCCTGATTTTATTGCTTCAGCAGTTGGAATATCCGCTTTACCATGCATATGGCCCAAAGTTTCATCCAGAAGCACAAATACAGGCTGCATAAATCTGTCTGCCAAATTAAACGCTCTAACTGTTTCGGTATAACACTCAGCCAAATTTCCGGCACAAAGAGTAATGGATTTATAGTCACCGTGTGACGGGTTTTTTGCTTGAGCAACGTCACCTTGAGATACACGTGTCGGAAGACCTGTTGAAGGACCTCCCCTCATAACATTCACAACCACCAAAGGAACTTCCGTCATCTGTGCCAAACCAAGATTTTCAGCTTTAAGTGAAATTCCGGGTCCAGAAGTAGCAGTCAATGATCTTACGCCGGACATAGAAGCACCGATTGCGGCAGCAACACCGGCTATCTCATCTTCCATCTGAATAGCAGCTCCTCCTATTTTTGGAAGCAAATCAGAAATAGTATGCATTATTTCGCTTGATGGGGTAATAGGATACCCTGCAAAAAACTTACATCCTGCATCAACTGCTGCCCTTGCAGCCAAGTCATTCCCTGTTGATATTATTTCTCTTGTTGACATTAGTTAACCTCCTTGTAGTCTGCAGGCAATCTGAAACCATTGTTCATAATTGCCTCTCGTCTTGCTTTTGCACTATCTGTTAATTTTGCAAATTTAAATTCTTTCTTGTCTGCAACATAGATTGCAAAATCCGGACATGAAAGTTCACATTCATTGCACCCTATACAAGAATCCGGTGCCACAACATCTATTATCGCACCCAATGTTGACCCTGCATCTGCTTTCATAGAAAGTACGCCAGCCGGACATGCGTCTACACAGATATCACAAGCTTTGCATCTAGCTGTATTTACCCAAACTGGAGTATTTTCCGGAGCTTTCATCACTGCCATGGTTTCCCCTTTTAATTTTATAATTATTAAGTGAGATTTACTATTCACTAAGATTAGAATAGCTTAGTTTTATTAAGGGTGCTATAAATAGGATTGAATTATTGTTGCCATAAAAAATGTTGTTACCTTTTGAAGCAAAAAAAAAGAAGTATTTTTTCATAAGTTAAAAGTATGTATTAAAATGAAACGAAAGAGGGGGATCTAAAGCCAAGAAATACCTCGGCCTTAGAAATAATTTATTTAGATAAAACTTCTTTGACAGCCTTGCCAATCTCTGCAGGAGAAACTACCACTCTCACGCCTGCAGCTTCAAGCGCATCCATCTTCTCCTTTGCTGTACCTGCACTGCCGCTCACAATAGCTCCGGCATGCCCCATTCTTTTGCCTTTTGGAGCTGTTTGTCCTGCAATGAAAGCAACAACCGGTTTTGTAATATGATCTTTGATGTATTTTGCTGCTTGAATTTCCAGATCTCCGCCAATTTCACCTATCATAACAATTGCTTCTGTTTGAGGATCAGCTTCAAACATTGGAAGAAGCTGCTTATAGGAAAGTCCGATGATCGGGTCTCCTCCGATACCTACTGCCGTAGAGATACCAAAGCCTTCTTTGCAAACTTGATTCGCGCCTTCATAGGTTAATGTGCCTGATTTGGAAATCAGCCCTACATTTCCTTTTTTAAAAATCATACCCGGCATAATCCCTATCTTGCACTCTTCAGCAGTAATAATCCCTGGACAGTTTGGCCCAATAGTTTTCATACCGTGTTTTACGGCATATGCTTTGGCGGCTTGCATATCTCTTACAGGTGCTCCTTCAGTGATAATCACAGCAAGTTCCACTCCGGCATCCGCAGCCTCCATCACTGCATCAGCAACAAACGCAGGCGGCACGAATACCATAGAAACCGTTGCCCCAGTGGCAGCTACTGCCTCTTTAACCGTATTAAACACGGGTTTGCCCAAATGCACTTCACCGCCTTTGCCCGGAGTTACTCCTCCCACAATTTTTGTTCCATAAGCCATGCATTGCTCTGCATGGAATGTACCTTCAGAACCCGTAAACCCCTGTACGATCACTTTTGTATCTTTGTTTACCAATATTGACATCTATTACTCTCCTTTTGCTGCTGCTACGGCTTTAGCCGCACCGTCTGCCAAATCTGTTGCTGCAATTACATTTGCAATATTTGCATTTTTTAAAATTTCAGCCGCTTCTGCAGCATTTGTACCGTCAAGTCTTACGATAACCGGCACATGCACATCTACCATTTTAGTCGCTTCCAAAATACCGTTTGCAATTCTGTCACATCTCACAATACCGCCGAAAATATTGACAAAAATTGCTTTTACATTTGGATTTTTCAATATAATTTCAAAACCCTTTGCAACCGTTTCAGCATTCGCCTTACCGCCCACATCAAGGAAGTTTGCAGGTGTACCGCCCATATAATTAATAGTATCCATAGTGCCCATCGCAAGGCCGGCGCCATTCACCATACAACCTATCTCTCCATCAAGTGCAATATAAGAAAGTCCGTATCGTCCCGCTTCCCTCTCATCGGGATCTTCTTCTGAAACATCTCTCATCTCTTCAATATCAGGATGGCGCCCAAGGGCAGAATCATCAAATCCCATCTTTCCGTCAAGTGCAAGGAAATCACCGGAACCTGTTTTGATAAGCGGGTTGATTTCGATCATTTCAGCGTCATTTTCCATATAAACGTTATAAAGTGCTTTCGCGAATTTAATAAACTTATTTTGCTCGTTTTTGTCAGTAATTCCAAGGCCAAATACTAACTCCCTGCCATGAAAACCTTGGAATCCGATAGAGGGATCAACGGCGACTTTGATGATTTTTTCCGGTGACTCTTCGGCTACTTTTTCAATCTCCATGCCGCCTTCGGTTGAAGCCATAATCACGGGCATCTCTTTGGCGCGATCAAGCACCACACCCAAATAGAGCTCATCTTTGATATCAGCCCCCTCCTCAATATACACCTTTTGAACCAATTTCCCCTCCGGCCCAGTTTGGTGTGTCACCAGTGTCATTCCAAGAATTTCACCGGCAAGCTGCCTCACTTCATCTTTTGATTTGGCAAGCTTTACACCTCCGCCTAGGCCACGGCCGCCGGCATGAATCTG
>JAUPLS010000164.1 GCA_030836805.1 Campylobacterota bacterium
GAGTGGCTAGGCAGAAAACCGGACATAAAAAGTCTTATACGCCTTTATGAGATAGAATCATAGAGGCTGCAGGACAAAGATGATGAGGGGATTTGGTTTTGCGATTGAAGTGTTGCTTTTTGACCATGGGAAAGGAGTATTATGTTTTTTATCTTCTTACGGGACTGCTTTACATGTTTCTCAAAGTGGTTCCCCATCTTCTTCGCAGAGACAAACCTGTCAGCTTTAAGCCTTCCCGCCTGCCGGAAGAGATGGAAAAAATATTAAAATAAAAAACAAAACTATGCATAAACCTCTACAAATTCTATGAATCGCAGAAGTTTATAAAGATTTGACTTGATATCCTCCGTTCAAAGCTCAAAGCAACAAATTTAAGATTTCTTTGTTTTCTCAACCAAGGAAGAAATACGTTCAGGCTGCTTTTTCCCTTCAATAATAAATCTCAATGCATTCAGCCTGATAAATCCTTCCGCGTCTGCTTGATTGTATACCTCGTCTTCTTCAAAAGTAGAGTGCGCCTCACTATAGAGAGATCTATCTGATTTTCTTCCTACAACGGTTACATTTCCTTTGTAAAGTTTAAGCTTCACTTCTCCGTCTACATTTTCTTGTGTTGCATCGATCGCTGCTTGAAGCATTTTTCGCTCAGGGGACCACCAATACCCATTGTAGATCAATGATGCATATTTCGGCATCATTTCATCTTTAAGGTGAGCTTCCTCCCTGTCAAGAGTAATGGACTCGATCGCCCTATGTGCCTTCAGCATGATAGTTCCGCCCGGTGTTTCATAGCATCCTCTGGCTTTCATTCCCACATAACGGTTCTCTACGATATCCACACGGCCTATTCCGTGTTTATTTCCATATTCATTCAATGTTTTCAATATCGTCGCAGGAGTCATCTCTTTGCCGTTAATAGCAACAGGATCACCTTTTTTATAACTAATGGAAATATATTCTGCTGTGTCAGGTGCATTTTCAGGAGCAGTCGTCCACAACCACATGTCTTCTTCGGGTTCCGCATTCGGATCTTCAAGTATTTGGCCCTCATACGAGATATGTAAAAGATTGGCATCCATAGAATAAGGTGATTTTTTTCCTTTTCTGTCAATCTGAATATTGTGCTGCTCTGCATACGCCAAAAGTTTTTCACGGCTGTTAAGATCCCATTCTCTCCAGGGAGCAATCACAGCGATATCCGGATCAAGGCTCAGATATCCGAGTTCAAAACGAATTTGATCGTTGCCTTTGCCCGTTGCACCGTGACTTACTGCATCTGCACCCGTTTGCTTGGCGATCTCAATCTGTTTTTTGGCAATAAGCGGCCTGGCAATAGAGGTACCCAAAAGATATTCACCTTCATAAATGGCGTTGGCTCTAAACATAGGAAAAACAAAGTCTTTCACAAACTCTTCACGCAGATCCAAGATGAAAATGTTTTCTTCTTTTATCCCCAAGCTTATCGCTTTTTTGCGTGCAGGTTCCACCTCTTCACCCTGCCCAAGATCGGCGGTGAATGTTACCACTTCACACTGATACTCATCTTGAAGCCACTTAAGGATGATACTCGTATCAAGCCCTCCGCTATATGCCAATACCGCTTTTTTGATATTTCTTTTTGCCATAAACAAGCCTTTTATAACTTTAATATTTCGCGATTTTATCACAATCTTAGTTAAATCCATATTTTCAATGGATATCCTCTCTGCTTTTGGGGGGAATTTATTTGACAAAAAGATTGCTGTATAAAACCTGTCTTAAAAACTTTTGCTATAATATTTTTTTAAATATCTAAGAGGGGTTCGCAATGCAATTAGGTGTAAATATCGACCATATCGCCGTACTAAGAGAAGCACGAAAAAATGGAGATCCCGATCCTTTGGATGCTCTGAGTATCTGTAAGCGTGCAGGAGCAGATCAGATCACTATACATTTGCGTGAAGACAGGCGTCATATACAAGACAGCGATGCATTGCACATTATCAATCACTCTTTTTTGCCCGTGAATCTTGAATGCGCTATCGCTCCTGAGATGATAGACATAGCCTGCACTCTCAAGCCTCACCGTGTTACTCTTGTGCCGGAAAAACGCGAAGAAGTCACAACCGAAGGAGGGCTTGCAATACTGGGTGATCAACCATTGCTTTTAGATGCGATCAAAAAGCTGCAATATAACGAAATAGAAGTTTCTCTTTTTATAGATCCAGATTTTGATACCGTACAACGAGCAAAAGCGGTGGGCGCAGAGTGGATAGAGTTTCATACGGGAAAATATGCCAACCTCCATGCGATGCTCTATGGCAATCTGGCCAAGACGCACCATAGCATCCCCGAACTTGAACTCCCGAGAAAAATCTTAAGACAGATGCTCGCAGATGAATTGGAAAATATGAAACGGCTAAGCGATGAAGCTGTCAAGACAGGGCTTAAAGTGGCGGCAGGACATGGACTGAATTATCAAAATGTCAGAGAAATTGTTGCCATAGAGACAATTGAGGAGCTCAATATCGGTCAAAGCATCATTGCACGCTCTGTGTTTACCGGACTTGGACCGGCCATACTTGATATGAAAGCATTGCTTTTACGATGATACAAAAAAAAATAGCTATCAGCATCGGCGATCTGAACGGTATAGGTATAGAGCTTGCTTTACGCAACCATGCTGCCATCTCTAAAAAAGTTTCGCCCGTGTATTGTATTGATCCTGTTATGCTAAAGCAGGCGGCCGGCAAACTGCAGCTTAAGATACCTTCTGATTTCCAAACCACAGAAGATATCGCACCTTCTTTTGATATACAGCCCGGAATAGTCTCCCAAAAGAGCGGTGCCTATGCCTATGCTTCTTTTGTCAAAGCAGTCCAACTCGCAAAAACAAACAAAGCAGATGCCATCACCACCCTTCCTATTCATAAAAAAGCATGGGAACTTGCAGGTATAAAATACAAAGGCCATACCGATGCCCTTAGAGATTTTTTTGGGCGCGATGCCATCATGATGCTTGGTTGTCCGCAAATGTACGTAGCACTCTTTACCGAGCATATTCCGCTCAAAGAAGTGGCTGGCTGCATTAACGAAAAAGATTTGACGCGCTTTTTGATCGATTTTTATAGCGAGATAAAACCAACCAAAAAAGTTGCCGTTCTGGGACTAAATCCCCATGCCGGCGACGAAGGTGTTTTGGGGGATGAAGAGCGTATCATCCAGCAGGCTATCGAAAATGCACATCAACACATAGGAAGTCAAATATTTACTTCCCCGCTTGTTCCCGATGTAGCTTTTACTCCAAGGGTCAGAAAAAACTATACTTACTATATCGCCATGTATCACGATCAAGGATTGGCTCCCCTTAAAGCACTTTATTTTGATGAAGGGATTAATGTTTCACTCAACCTGCCCATTCTGCGGACATCGGTCGATCATGGTACGGCGTTCGATATTGCCTACAAAGGTATCCCCCTCAATAGCTTGAGCTACGTCAATGCGCTCAACTACATCCTGGGGCATTAAAAAAGTGTCGTGTTCTCTTCTTCGATAGTTTCGCACTGATCGTTCATACGTTCACTAAGTGCCTCTTGGCACTTTTTACAAAGATAACGATAATTTTGCATATCATAGTAGATTTCATCTCCTACATGCAAGCTATCATAGCATTCGCCACAGACATTCGTAATCCGTAAAAGAATCTCTTCTGTTGCATTTTGGCTTATAAAACATGGGCTACTGCTCATTTTCTCCTCCTGAAAGTTGACCGATCATCTTTTTTGCTTCAACCAACGTATTGTCTAACTCATAGGCTTTTTGATAGGCATCCAATGCCGGCTTTTTGCGTCCCGTATCATAGAGCGTATTGGCATAATTAAAATAATGGGGTGCATACTCGGCATCCAACGCAATAGCACGCTCATGATGCACAAGCGCCTCTTCGTCCTGTCCCAGCCTGTGAAGCGCATTGGCAAGGCTCGCATGCGCCAAATCATCTTCCTTGTCTAACAAAAGTATTTTTTCATAAGCCTCTTTTGCCTTGTCATACTCTTTGATCTGAAGATAAACATAGCCGATGCGCTGCAATGCCTCGGTACTCTTTTCGTCAACGATCAATGCACTTTGAAGCGCCTTAAGCGCTTCAAGCATATCTCCCTTTGCTACAGCATCATCTGCCATCTGTAACAAAGTTTCTATGCGTGTAGGCTGCTGATCCTCTTTGGGAGCGGAAAATATTTTATCTGGGCGTGAAATACCCCCTATGTGTTCATCGGCAGTTTTTGCTTCAAAATCTACACCTCTTTTTGGGTGATTTCCTGAAAAAAGTTGTTTAAAAAAAAGATAAAAAACAATCCCTGCAACAATAAAAAGTGAAAGTTGAAAAATGGTCATAGATGCTCCCTATTTTGATAACGAATCATAGGGTAATCTAACTTAAATCCAAAGAAATTTTGCTATGATAACCAAAATAGACAAAGGGTTGCCGCAGACCACACCATTCAGCCGGACAAAGAGAAACTGCAAAAAAAGCTTATTTCGTCACCTATCCGCAGGAGGATATGAGTCTATTGGCAATCTGTATTTCACCTTTGAGCTTAATCCGAGGTGGTCATTTTTTAAGCTGTGCGGCAATACGCCCTGCAGCTTCATCCATCTCCTCTTTGGTTTTAAATACAAAGGAGTGCTTTTCCTCTTCACCCAAATGTACAAAAATACCAAATCCGACAACCTCTACTTTGCCTTTAGCTTCAACACTAAGCCACTCCAGGCTTACCTGTGTCGTCTCCTCTTCATATCCTGTTTTAACAACTGCCGCCGGATAGAGCTGTGTAATTTTTGTTGTATCAAATTGTTTGTTTTCTATTGTAATTATCATAGTATGATTATAGTATAATCATTTTAAATCTATGAGGAGAGACGATGAGCTTAAAAGAACAAATTAAAATTGATATAAAAGAAGCGATGAGAGCCAAAGAAAATGCAAAAAGAGATACGCTGAGAAACATTCAAGCAGCCATCAAGCAAATTGAAGTAGATGAACGCAAAGAATTGACCGATGAAGAGGTAGAAAAAATTCTTTTAAAATATGCCAAACAAAGAGAAGATGCCCTAACACAGTTCAAAGAGGCAGGCCGGGATGATCTTGTTGCCAAAGAAGAAGCAGAACTTGTCCTTGTAAAAAGCTACTTGCCAGAACCCCTAGAGGATGCCGAACTAGAGAGTATACTTAAAGAAATTATCAACTCAGTGGGCGCTTCAAGCATGGCTGATATAGGTAAGGTGATGGGTGCAGCTAAAACAGCCATAGGAAGTCGTGCGGATGGCGGGCGTATCAATCAGGCAGTAAAAAAATTGCTTTCCTAGGCGGCATACCGACAATGAGTCGGCCCCAACTTGTATGTCAGCCGTCTGTTATTTGCTCTTATTTTAAATAAAACTACTTTCCGTATTTTACTTCTCTAATCGCCTTAGTGATATCATCTTGCCTCATAAAATATTCGCCCACCAAAAAGGCATCGGCCCCCATTTTTGCAAGCTCAACCACAGTTTCATGGTCGTTAATGCCACTTTCTGCTACGATAATTTTACCATTGGGGATAAGCGGGATAAGTTTTTCGCTAAGGCTCATATCCATTTCA
>JAUPLS010000021.1 GCA_030836805.1 Campylobacterota bacterium
GTTTCATAAAACGCGCGAGCAGAAGTCTCTTGCTCTTTTCCGTTCTCTTCTTCATTCCATCTGTTTTCTTTTGGTTTATCCTTAAGGACTTGCGCAAGTACTCCGGCTGCTTTTTCTATATCTCCATCTTTGACTGCCTCAGCGATGCTCATAGCTTCATCAAAATAAAGACACGGTATGAGATTTCCTTCGGCTGTAAGACGAATACGGTTGCAATTTTCACAAAAATCATGTTTATGGGGATCAATCAATCCAAATTCTGTGCCATCTTCCAAAAGATAATTAAACGATGGGCTAGCCCCTTCTCTTCCCAAAGCTTTGATTGTATGTCTTTGTTTAACTTTTGCCAAAATTTCTTTACCGTGCATGCCCCTAAGTGCTTGATCTGCATGACGATTTTCCATATATTCGATGAAACGGACTTTAATATTTCGCGCTTTACAATATTCAAGGATATCCAATATCTCATCCTCATTGATGCCTTTAAGGGGCACCATGTTGATTTTAACCTTAAGCCCCACTTCTAAAGCTTTTTCTATCCCCTTGAGTACACGATCCAATACATCTCTGCCTGCAATTTTAGCCGCCGTTTCCGCCCTGAGGGAATCTAGAGAAATATTTACCCTTTTAAGCCCCGCATCTTTAAGACGCTGTGCCGTCTCGGGGAGCAAATAGCCGTTTGTTGTAAGTGCCAAATCAATATTAGGTTTATAGTCGCTTATCATCTTTATAAAAGTATCCAAATCTTCCCTAAGCAGCGGCTCACCGCCAGTCAAACGAATTTTGGTAACACCTTCATCTATGGCCACCTTTACAAACAAAAAAAGTTCTTCAAAAGTAAGTAGATTTTCTTTAGGCACCCAAGAAAAAGGTTTTTCGGGCATACAATACTGACATCGAAAATTACATCTTTCTGTCACTGAAATTCTCAGATAATTTACTGTTCTACCATATCCGTCAATAAGCATTTCAATCCTATGTTTTATAATTTTGCTTAGAGTATCAAAATGTAGATAAAAATAAGTTAATATAGATTGAAAATAAGAATAAAAAAATGATGGGGGCAACAGTACGGAGAAACTCCGTACTGTTGTAAGAAAATATTCTTAGTGAAGATCTTTCCACTGAGATTTTTTCCAAAGGTAAGCTAATACCGTAAACACTACAAAGAAAAGTAATACCCATGGTCCGATCGCTTCTCTGGCAGGCTTGCTAGGATCTCCGACTTCTTCAAGATATGCTTTTACTTTTTCATATCCTTCATGCGACAATCCAACCCTAGGCATTGAAGTACCTGGAAGCTGTGCTTGAGGATTTTCTACAAACGTTTCCATAAAATGCTCTGATCTTGCTCTAACCATAATAGAAAGATCCGGTGGCAATTTACCCATATAGGCTTTTACCATTTCTTGCTCTTCAATTACTTTGATCTTATGTGCCAATGCATCTTTTTCATACTTAAACGTTGGAGTATCTCCAAGTTGCGTTGTCTTGGCATATCTCATTGCATGGCATCTGGCACACGCTTCATCAAATGCTTGTTTGCTAGTTACCTCACCAGCCATTTTTTCTTGCATGTAAGCAACAATGTCTGCAATTTGTTGATCGTCCGTAACCATCGTTTTGATTGATCCCATAGGATGCGTCATCGTGTCTTCGTATTTATGGTCAACATTGGACGCCATTGCAGGATCTTTAATAAGGGCGATCAAATAGTTTTTATCATACAAAGCACCTGCATGGTCAAGATTTGGCGGAATAACGCCTCCCATATTAACACCCGAACCATTATGGCATCCCAAACAAGTAGCAAATGCGGCTTCTCCATTGGCGGCATTACCTTGAAGCTGTGCGATCTTCTCTACATCAGCCCAAAATACTTTTTTTGCTTCTAGTTTCGCCTGAGCTTCAGCTTCTTTGCTGCCACTCTCTTTAGCTTTAACTACTCCCGCTTCAGCTTCTTTTGTATCTGCAGTTCCGTTATAGGTAAATCCATGGCCCTCTACATGTTTATGCATTTGTGAGTGCGCAAAAGGCTCGACCCCCCAATAAGTTACAAGCGTAAAGAATACAACTACTGCTAATATTTTTAGTTCTCTCATTCTCTTTGTCTCCCTACAGCTTTTTTTCAAATTTTGTAATAACAATCAATGCAGGCCCCATTAAGAGGAATATTACTGCTGCGACTGTTCCCAGTGTATTAAAGATACCCTCTGGTGGTAATTTGCCCAATACAGTCAATACGATCATATCAACAATAAGAACCCAGAACCATACAAAGAAAAGACCTCTTTTGTGAGCCGGTGCAACATTTGGACTTCTATCAATAAACGGAAGGAAGAAAAGTGCTGCTTGCGCAATACCAAATGCGATCAAACCTGGATCTTTCGGGAATGGTCTTAATATCTCATATGACCACAAGAAATACCACTCAGGATAGATATGTGCCGGTGTCATAAGGCCATCTGCAGGATCAAAGTTCACTGGATCCATTGCAAAGTTAAAATGATAAAATACCAGATAAAAGAACAAGATAAAATACACGCCCATCACAAAAACATCTTTACTTAAAAAGACCGGATTAAAAGGAATAACTTTTGACTCTTTTTTCTTGCCAGCCTTATAAAGTTCTGCAGCCTCTTCAAAATCAATTTCAGCACCTTCTTGATTATTCACGTGAGGAATACGAAGTGTACCAAAGTGAAGAACTATAAGGCCGATAATCACCAATGGAATCAACAGTACATGCAACATAAAGAATCTTGTCAAGAATGCATCACCGGGAACATAATCCCCTCTAATCCACTCAACAAGCCCATACGCTTCAAGTGATCCGCCAGAAAATAGATTGGTAATAACCATTCCGGCCCAATAGCTCATCTGTCCCCAAGGCAGCATATAACCAGAAAACGCTTCTGCAGAAAACGCTACAAAAAGCAACATTCCTGATAGCCAGATAAGCTCTCTGCCTTTTTTGTACGAACCATAATAAATACCTGTAAACATGTGAATATAGATAATAAGAAATACTACCGAGGCGCCTACACCGTGAATATGTCTCCATAGCCAACCGTATCCCACTTCACTCATAATAACGTAGTTTACGCTATCAAATGCCAAATTCGCATCTGGCTTATAGTACATTAACAAGAAAATACCACTAATTAGAAGCACTCCAAAAGTTGCTGCCAAAACCATACCCATCGCCCACAAGAAGTTAATATCTTTAGGGATCCAATACTCAGTTGAGAGTACTCTTTTTAGTGTCTCTACTGCTAGACGTTGGTCTAGCCATTCATTAACACTGTTTGCTTTTTCAAATTTTGCCATAGTTTACTCTCCCTCCCTATACCGTTAGACCAGCATCTAACATTTTTTGAAACTCAGGTCCAGCTTCACCAAGTACCAACTTTGTTCCCTCTATTTTGAATGGGGGGATTTCCAGTGGACTAGGCGGGGGACCAAATATCTGATGTCCACTCGTGTCAAACTCTCCTCCATGACAAGCACAAAGGAATTTGCGTTTATCCGGCAAATAGGCTGGGATACATCCCAGGTGTGTACACAACCCGATTGATACATGATATCTGTCCTCACCTATCACTATATCTCTGTCATCTGGTTTCATATCTTTGGATTTTTTCAATACAAAGATAGGCTTTCCTCTCCATTTTTCTATATTTAGCACATTTTCCTGTGCTGCACTTAGATCAATTGTTGTAAAGCCTGCTGCTTTTACGCTTGGCAACGGATCCCAGCTGCGTTTCATTGCATATAGTGCACCAAGTCCACCAAGTGCAGTAAAACCACCAAGAGCCATTCCCATAAAGTCTCTACGACCTTGTACGTTTTTTCCCATACTTCTTCCTTTATAAAATTTGAATAGCATATTATAAAGCGTTTATTATTAAAAAGTTATCTTATTTATAATGTTTCTTGCAATTATGGAGATATTTTTTGTCGGATGGGGTGTTTTTGAAGCAACCCCCTCCAATTTTTCGTACGATTTATCATCTAAACTATCAATTACGCTGATGTTATTCAGAGTCAAATAGTCCGAAATATTTTCGCTTTTTTCATCTAACTTGAGATAAATTACTTCCGCGCCGCTGGCTTTAGCTTCTAATGCTGTTTGGAAGGAAGCCGTGATCACACGACTGGATGTGCGTATAAGATTTGTATATTCTTCGGGCTCATACAGCTTAGAAAAAATTTTCGCCAAATCGTCTTCATATTTGACAAAAAAATAGTGGCCCAACAACAATTCCATGGGATTTGCTTCAAAAAAATGCTTATGAGACAAAATAATCTTGTCGTAATCTGCATCGCCTAAAAAGAAAAGCGTTCTCTCTTTTTTTTGGATAGGTTCAAAATAGATATTGTCAATAATCACCGATGAGATGCACAATTCGTCTTGACAATACAATTTCAGCATTGTTTCTGTATAACGTGGCATATCTTCTATGTTTTGCTCGAAACGAAACACTGCCCTATATTCTGTACAATATTTTTGAAGCCTTCCCCTGTCGTCTTCTGGTGAATCAATAATTAAACTGTCACCTATCTGCGCAATCACATCAATATCCTGAACTGTCTCGATTGTCACCGAATCTCTGATGCCAAATTCCTTTGCGGCCAATCCCGCACGAAAATCATTGACAAGCAATCTTACTTCAACTCCTTGAGTTTGCAGTTCCTTAAGAAGCGCTGCGGCTCTCTTCATGCGATCAAGCCCTATTTTATGTCCGGTATGGGCATAATAGTAAAGCATTAACGTTTTCCTTTTTGATTTATTTTAATATAAATATGTATAATCTCCAATGCCGCAGGAGTAACGCCTGAAACCTGGGAAGCCTCAAAAAGTGTAGGCGGTGTTGATCTTTCTAGTTTCTCAACAATCTCATTGCTTAGGCCGGAAACTTTACGGTACACAAAATCCTCAGGAATTTTGATTTTAAGCATATCTTCCATTTTATCTATCTGGTCTTGCTGTTTTTCGATATACCGACTATACTTGGCTTCTATAAGTATCTGCTCTATTACCTCATCGTTGTATTTGTCAAACTCAGGCAAAAGAGTAACAAGTTTTTCTCTATTAAAATCCCCGCGACCCACTACATCTATCCAGCATGTTCTATCATTTATTTTTACCGCACCAATTTCTTCTAGTTTTGCTAAAAAATCTTTTGACGGCGTCACATAATTGTGGCGCATAAAATTTAATGCTTCTTGAATATTTTGATGCTTTTCTTCTACTCTTTTTATATATTCATCATCAAGCAACCCCAATGCTTTACCATAATGTGAAAGTCTTATATCAGCATTGTCTTCTCTTAATAACAAGCGATACTCTGCGCGAGAGGTAAACATACGATAGGGCTCTTTGGTACCTTTTGTAACCAAGTCATCGATAAGCACTCCAATATAAGCTTCATCCCGCCTAAGAACAAAAGGCTCTTTGCCTTGCAAGCTAAGTGTGGCATTGATGCCGGCCATCAATCCTTGTGCTGCTGCCTCTTCGTAGCCTGTTGTACCATTTATCTGGCCAGCACAGTAAAGTCCTTTGATTTTTTTCGTCTCCAAAGTATGTTTTAGATCAGTCGGTTGAATATAGTCATACTCTATAGCATAACCATAGCGTACAATCTTTGCATTTTCCATTCCTTTGACTGAACGTATCATATCCAGCTGAACATCCGTCGGCAAAGAAGTGCTCATGCCGTTTATATAATATTCTGTCTCTTCTGTAGTTTGAGGCTCCACAAAGATCTGGTGTCTTGGCCTGTCTCTAAAACGACTGATCTTGTCTTCAATACTGGGACAATATCTGGGCCCTACCCCTTCTATCTGTCCTGAAAAAAGCGGTGCCCTGTAAAAGTTGCTTTCTATAATCTCGTGTGTCGTTTCATTTGTATATGCTATATAGCATGGAAGCTGTTTGGGATGAAATGTTTTTCTGTCTGTACGAAAAGAAAAAGGAGGGGGGGGAGTGTCGCCTGGCTGAACTTCCATCACCGATGTATCAACACTCTTCGCATCGATACGAGCGCAAGTTCCTGTTTTAAGTCGTCCGATATTAAGCCCCAAACCTCTTAAATATTCTGCAAGTTTCACCGATGCAAACTCACCTTGCCTGCCTGCTGTTT
Source organism: Campylobacterota bacterium (assembly GCA_030836805.1). GTDB lineage: Bacteria > Campylobacterota > Campylobacteria > Campylobacterales > Sulfurovaceae > Sulfurovum. Next base: position 6,147 of record JAUPLS010000021.1, read on the forward strand.
GTTTTTTTTCGCCGATATGGATCAAGCCGTTTAGAAATGTCCCCGAAGCGATAATTACCTTGGGTGCCATATAGATATTGCCCAACTGTGTAGTCACACCTTTGACTTCATTTTCTTCCACAATAAGCCCTTCGGCAATTTCCTGTTTAACATCTAAATTTTCTGTATTGAGCACCACATTGCGCATATAAATACGGTATCTATCCATATCTATTTGTGCTCTGCTTCCTCTGACTGCCGGACCTTTGGAGGCATTAAGTATACGAAACTGAATACCCGTTGCATCGGTACAAAGCCCCATTTCTCCACCTAGGGCATCCAGCTCTTTCACCAAATGTCCTTTGGCCAGCCCACCTATTGCAGGGTTACACGAAGAAGCCCCGGTCTGTTCAACAAGTATTGTAATCATCAGCGTCTTGGCACCCATACGCGCAGAAGCAAGTGCAGCTTCTATCCCCGCATGCCCCCCGCCGATTACTATAATGTCATAATTCATTCAAAAACTCCATTTTGGGGCGAATAATGTCCAATGAACAACAAATAATTTAAGTTTGTTGATGAGAATAAAAAGCAAAGCTGACTGCCCATATCCCTGCTTTATTTTTTGTTCACTATTATCTATTCGCTAGATTTTGGTTATAATAAGCGAATTATATCTAAAATTATTAAGGGGGCGGCGCGCCATTCATGTTTACAGGGCTTATACGCGAAATTTCCATTGTCAAGCACTATCAGAATAACATCTTAAGCATTCAGTCAAAGCATCAAGCTAAATTGGGTGATTCTATTGCAGTCAATGGTGTTTGCCTAACTGTCATCAAAATCAATCCCGACGGATTTGATCTGGAACTTTCTGATGAGACACGTTCTGTTATAGAAGTAAGCAAACTTAGCGGGAAAGTCCACATTGAGCCTGCCATGCAGATGAATGACCGTTTTGAAGGGCACGTTGTTCAGGGGCATGTCGATTGCACAGGGACTGTATCGCAAATTATTTCGCGTGAAAATGCAATCGATTATATTATCCGGGTTGACCCCAAATATATCCCCTATATTGTCCCCAAAGGTTCGATTGCTATAGATGGCGTCAGTTTAACCGTCAATGATGTCCAAAAAGAGAGTTTTAGGCTCACGATTATCCCTCATACACTCAGAGAAACACTCATTATTCACTACAAAATAGGCACTAAAGTCAATATAGAGACGGATATGTTTGCTAGGTACATCGGCCATATCCTTTTACACAAAAATGCTCTCAATAATAACTATGATAAAAATATGGGCTGGGATGATATTGATAAAATTCAAATGAGTTATTAATGAATTTGTATGACTATGCTATACCAAAACTTGGCGAAAGTTTTACTACTTTGCTCGAACACAAAAATATTAAAATAGTCCGTATTGTAAGCTCTGATAAGATTGAACCCATTGAATACATTCAAGAAGAAGATGAATGGATCCTTTTATTGGAAGGAGAAGCAACATTGCTTTTAAACCAGAAGGAGGTAATACTTCTGAAAGGAGAAAATCTTTTCATTCCTTCAAAAACACCCCATCGTGTCACGAAAACACAAAAAGGAACATTGTGGCTTGCGTTGCATTTTTATAGATAATCTCTATCTTTCAAGCTTCTAGCCAGAGGGTTTCTTTGAATTTTCAATATCATATCGATAGGCTCCAAATCCAAACTTTGGGGACTTGCTATTATTGAAGGACGCACCCCCTTTCCGCCATAGGCAAAAATCTTAAATCCATTTTCATACAATCCCAATCGAACCGCCGCAGCAGTAGAGTAGGTAGTGAGTATTGCATCATCTGCACAGATGGATCTTAAGGCTGAAAAATACTCTTTTGTCCACAACAGGGGATTATGGGCCGGACTAAATGCATCTTGATAGACAATATCAATTTTCTCTTTGATCTTGGGGATACTTTCCCTAGCATCCCCAAGCAATATTTCTATCTTAAACTGTTCATCTTCATAATAAAACTCCCGGCTTAAAACCTCGATTATGGGTTTGAGATCATCGAAGGCCTTAGGATACTCAAAGTCTGAGAGCGAACGAACGAGCTTTTCATCAAACTCTGGAGAGAGAATATGTATTTTTGTTTGAAGTTTTTGCTGTCTGACATAATAAAGTGTTGCCAATGTATTGTAACCCAAACCGAAACAGATATCCAAGACGGTAAGCATATCTTTCTCTTTTTGCAGTGCAAAAGCAGGGTTGACATGTTTTTGCAAAGACTCATGAAATGCACCATCTTTTGTCGAATGGTAGGCTTCGTCAAATTCATAAGAAAAAAGTGTGGCAGAACCGTCTTCGGTGACAACCCTTCTTTTTTTCTCTCTTAAAGATTCATTATATATTTCTTTCTTCATTTTTAAATTTTCACCGCGACAATACATCACACTCCTATTTCATCCAGCTCTTTAAATTTAAACGCTTCCATGATCTCTTCAATACTTTCTTCTTGGCGCCTTACCAAAACCATCATGCCCTCCCCCATAAACTCCATATAGTTTTCAAATTTATTTTCCAAAATGACAAAATCTACCCATTCTTCGCCAATAGCTGTTCGATTTTCAAAAAATTGTACATATTGAACCTCTCCGTTTTCAAACTTTACCAATGCCCATGCCTTTTTATTTGCAAGAGTAGCAATACGTGATTTCAGATCCATGATACTTTCCACAGGAATTAAAATCAGCATGACAATTCCTTTTTGAGTTGTTTTTGGCTAAGCTTTAACTTCTTATTGCTCATGGTTCCCACCCCTCTTTGAAGTATTTTTTTAGCTATTTGTTGTGCCTGCTTCAACGAATGCATCCTGCATGTGCCGCACTGATAGAGATTTAATTCGGGGATGTCCTCTTTGCTTTTTACATTTAGTATGTCCTCCATCGATTTTTCCCATGCTTTGGCAACCTCTTTTTTCTTTGGAGATCCCAGCAAAGACATATAAAATCCCGTACGACACCCCATCGGAGAAATATCGATGATCTCAACATCCTCAGAATTCAGATGATCTCTCATAAATCCTGCAAAAAGATGCTCTAGTGTATGCATTCCTTTAGAAGGCAATATCTCTTTGTTGGGTATACAAAAACGTAAATCAAATACCGTAATATCATCACCGCTTGGCGTACTCATTTTTTTAGCCACACGCACTGCCGGAGCTGTCATTTTTGTATGATCCACAGTAAAACTATCTAATAATGGCATTTTTGTACCTCTTACTTTTTTCTGATTATAGCAGTTTTAGTCAAAATTTTTGAAAAATACACTATGCAAATATATTTTATAAAAAACAATACCACTTAAGTTCAAATAGAGTTTATGTAGTATGGGTTTAATCATACAGTATTTATGGATTTGTTTTGGCTCGTATTAAATTTGTCTGAAAGATTAGTGCAGAAATGAAAAATTTGCATTTAAAAATAAACCAATAAAGTGCGCTCACCTTCATTTAGAAGATTGTTGCACAAAATTGGTATAGATAGAGAGGTGAAAACTAAATTCTGGCCTCTTCTCGCCGCTGTAGCATCTCCCATTTCTGATCAATCTCTTTTTGGATTGATTCGATTACATGTTTATGCTCTGGTTTAAAAAGATGTCTATATCGTCCTTGCGCTGCAAGATACTCTTCAACAGGAATCACATTTTTTGGCCTATAAAGAATGTTAAGTTCGTGCCCCTCTATAATCTCATAAATTGGGAACATCAAAGAATCTGTTGCCAAGTCCGTAATATGGATTGTATCTTTGGGATCAAATCTCCATTCCGTAGTACAGGCTGAAACCGTATTGATAAAACATGGGCCTTCTGTCCCTAATGCTTTTTGAAAACCTTGAGCCATACTTTTCCATTTGTTTGGAGCAAGCTGTGCCACATAGGGAGCACCATGCGCTGCCATAATAGATACAATATCCTTTTTCTTTTCTTTTTTACCATAACTATGCGAACCTGCTTGAGCAGTTGTTGTTGTTGCGCCTACCGGTGTAGATGAGGATCTTTGACCGCCGGTATTGGCATAGTTTTCATTATCCAAACAGATGTATGTAAAATCATGGCCTCTTTCCATGGCACCACTTAACCATTGAAACCCGATATCATACGTCGAACCATCACCACCAAATGCTACAAATTTCACAGGCGCATTAGGGTCTTTCAATGTTCCTTTTCTTTTTCTTGCTTTATACATTGCTTCGGCACCTGAAATTGCGGTTGCTGCATTCTCAAATCCAATATGAATCCAAGAAGTATCCCAAGAAGTGTAAGGATAAACTGCGGTTGACACCTCTAAACATCCGGTATTTGTACTGATTACAAGATTGTCATCCGTACAGTTCATAAGTTCTCTAACGATCATTGAGTGTGCACAGCCAGGACAAAGAAGATGTGCGCCTTCAAATCTGTCGTTGTTTGTTGAAAATTCTTTTAAATTTTTTATTGATGTAATCGCCATCTTTTAGCTCCTTTTTGTTTCAAAAAACCCAAGCTTCGGACCTCTAAGTCCACTGAATTGCTGAATAGGTGTTGTAATATGTCCTGCATCGACATGTGCTTTTTGTTCCATAAAAATACGTTTCGCTTCTTTAACGGAGAAGTCACGGCCCCCAAGGCCATAAATAAAGTTTGTTACCATTGGTCTTGCCTGTGTGCTATAGAGTGCCGCTGACACCTCATTGAAAAGTGCACCCATTGCACCTCCCGGTGATGACCTGTCAAGACAAGCTATAGCTTTAACATCTTTAAGCGCTTCTCTGACTGCATCAAAAGGGAAAGGCCTAAAACATCTTGGTGCAACCACACCCGCTTTGACACCTTCAGCCCTTAGTTCCTCCGCTGCCAATCTGCATGTTTCGACGCTTGAGCCGAGTGCCACAATGGCCACTTCTGCATCTTCCATAAGGTAGCTTTCGACTCTTTTGTACGTTCTCCCTGTCAAGTTCCCGTATTCAGCAAATATTTCGTCAATAATTGTGCGAGAATCCATGAGTGCTTTATGTTGTTTTGCTTTATGTTCAAAATGCCAATCTTCTTCAGTCTGAGCCCCATAAGTAACAGGTCTGGTAAAATCAAGCATTTCATCTACGCATTTATAATCCCCTACAAATCCATACGCCTCTTCGTCGCTCAAAGGATGAATATTTTGAGCTGTATGAGAAGTAAGAAATCCGTCTTGATGAACCATCACCGGCAATCTTACATTCAAATGCTCGCCTATCCTAAATGCACAAAGAGTCATATCATATGCCTCTTCAGCATTAAATGCATCCAGCTGGATCCAACCGGAATCGCGCCCCAGATACATATCTGAATGATCGCCGCGCACGTTGAGCGGAGAAGCCAATGCTCTGTTGGCAACCGTAAGAACAATAGGGAGTCTCATGCCTGACGCTTGATAAAGTACTTCCACCATCAATGCAAATCCTTGAGACGATGTTGCCGTTGCCACACGGCCACCTGCTGCAGCAGCGCCAACGCATCCTGACATCGCCGCATGCTCAGATTCCACCATGACAAATTCACCATCTATATATCCATTTGCTACATAATTTCCATAATTTTCAACAATAGGTGTCGAAGGGGTAATAGGATATGCTGCAACAACATCGACTTGTGCCTGTCTTAGCGCCTGGGAAATGGCATAATTTCCATCCCAAACTTCTGTCTCTTTGATTTCATATTTTTCTGCCATCATGCGGTCCTTTATTTCTCTTCTTTTTTTGTTTTCTCTGGCCATCCAGAAAGTGCTGTATCCAACTCGGTATGTTCTGCAAACATTAAAAGTGATTTTGGATTTGTTGGACACACTTCCACGCAAACCCCACATCCTTTACAATGATCATAGTCGATCCCTAGCATTTGCTTATCCCTTGAGATAATTGAACTGTCCGGACACCATACCCAACAATTTTGACAATCAATACATGCATCAATGTTAAATACTGGTTTTTGTACACGCCATGAGGCTACTGTTGCTGTATAAGAGTTGAAATCCGAATATATTCTTTCTTCGGCTTTCTGATGAACAATACCTGTTGCATCCCCCTCAAAAGAGTTGATTACAACCCCTTGTTGAACCTCATCCCAACCTACGAGCTTTTCAGCACCAAGTTCTCTAACGCCTCTGTTCTGCGCTGCACACAAATCTTGATCTTGCATCTTTTCCCCCTCTTTTACTTAACTTCGTTATACGCTCTTGAAATTGCGTCCATGTTTGAATCAATAATCTTTTGTGGAAATTTTGAAAGTACTCTCTTCATACTTTCTAGGAAATAATCAAGTTCAAACATACCCGAAACTTTTATAAAAGCGCCGAGCATGGGAGCATTTGGAACAACTCTTCCGATTGTATCAAGAGAAATTTGCATACAATCCACTACAAATACACGATCCTCTTTTCCCAATAACGCAGGAATCCCCTTCATCAATTCTTCTTTGCTGAGATGTGTTGTAATAATATAATGTGTTGAAGGCTTGTCATTTTCAGTAATATTGTCTGTAAAGGCCAATGCAGGATCAATAACCAATACATAATCAGGCAACATAAATTTCTCATGGTTAATGATTTTTTTGTCATCAATTCTATTGTACGCCCTCATTGCTGCCCCTCTTTTTGCAGATCCATATAGAGCAAAGGCTTGTACCTCTTTTCCTGTTGTAGAAACAACATCTCCTAATCCTTTGGCTCCTGTCACGGCACCTTGACCTGCACGAGAGTGCCATCTTATTTCTACCATACTTTCTCCTCATTTAATTTAATACGCAGTATTTTCCTTTATTTTAATAGGACCCATCTTAAATTGTGCTTGAATTTAAAATTTTTTTGACTTTCACTCACGATACACTAATAAATTGTACCGCTTTAAATGCATTTTCGTAGACATGATCTGTCAATGATGACAAAGTGGCTTCATCTGCATATCCACATTTTACTGCTGCCGCATGAATGCCTGCATCTTTAGCTGCCAATATATCCATGGGGGTGTCTCCTATCATCCAGCATTTGTTTTTATCGCTTTGCAGCTTCAATATAGCTTTAAGTATTGGTTCTGGATGGGGTTTTGGGTAAGTTACATCCTCCCTTCCTACCAGCACTTCAAAATATTTCATTATTCCCATGTGCTCTAAAAGCTCTATGGAGTACTTAGCTGTTTTTGTTGTCACAATACCTAATTTGGCATGCTGGCTTGCCAAATGTACTGCTTTGGCGGCTTGCGGAAGCAAAACTGTTTTTTGGCAACTGATCTGCCTATAGTGCATTTTATATGCTTCCACATAGCAATCGATTTGATCTTTTGGGGCACCAAGTGTTGCAAACATCACATCTAAAGGATGGCCTATCTGTGCCTTGATCGTCTCATGAGGCGGAATTTGTTTTCCAAATGCCTCAAATGCCGCGTGAAAGCTCTCCAATATGGCATCTGTAGAATCGATCAGTGTGCCATCAAGGTCAAAAAGTATCGTTTTTTCTTTCATTTTGTCTCTTTACCATAAAAAATTATTTTTGCATACCAGGATCAGGATTGAACTTTAGTATGGTTACAATAGGCACAACAAATCCTATGACAATAGCCGTCCAAAGCAACAAACCTAAATCATCATAATTCGCAGGGGTTATTATCTGTTCCTCAATCCTTATCTCTCGTGTGAGCACAAAAATTTGATTGAGATATTTGCCCAAAAGTCCTCCTATGCTCAATGCGATATTCATTAAGCTCGCCATTAAAGCAAACCAGGTGCCTTTTTTGCCCACAGGCGCATATACTGCCACCAAGGTCAGCATTAACACTGTCGCTATATAGTCAAAAGGGGAAGCCACTGCGGTATCGACCAATGCAACTGTACGCGCATCTATCCCAAACATCGTATGCACATCATAGTATAATCCGAGGATGGGCAATGATAAAATCGTCCCTATAATGGTAAGAAAAATAAGTACTTTTCCTATGGATTGGCTTATGATGTATTTAGAGCTAATCCACATGCCCACCAATGCTAATGCTGCACCTATCTGGCCCAAGGTGCCAAAAAAAGCTTTATCAAATCCCAAAACATCAATCTCCCACCATGTAAGAGCCGGCCCCACAGTAGGCACTGCACGATATACAAAAATAACGATCATCGCCATTTGGATATGACGAATAGTTTGAGGATCCAAATCAAGCACTAGCGTACGAAGCATATAAAGTACAACAATTAAAGAAACAAAAACAACAATCTCTTGGGAGTAAGCCACCTCATTATACCCCATAAGCACAACAAAAACAGCAAACAAGAATCCCCCAAAAAAGATCTTTTTGTTTAAAGGTGAACTTTCTACCGGATTGAGTTTGACCAATGTCACTCCGACAACAGATAACAGGGGAATAAACAAAGAGAGTTTAAACATGGTTTCGTAAGAATAAAGCTGCGCCAACCATCCTTTCAACCCAGCTACCACAAAAACCGCTATACCCAAAGAGAGTCTCGCCAAAACTTGCACCATGGCCAACTCTTTCTTGATTTGGGTGTCAGATTGTGTTCTATCTACCACTTCTGTGCTCATAGTATCAGCAACAACATCCTGTATCACGAAACCTACTACGCTGATCACTGATGCAAGAATATAAACTTTATCTTTTTGAAAAGAAGCCAACCAAGAAGCATCTGAGACCAATCCGGTCATGAGCATAATCCCTGTTGCGATAAGCAATGCACCGATATAAACATAAATTTTTCGGTTTGACCCAAATAAAGTAAAAGAGTCTATCATCTGTCCGAATATCATTTTGATTGTCCAAGGCACCGTAAGCCACACGCTTAATGCAACAAGGGCTTCTGCACTTAACTTTAAATGTTCTTTGACCCAAAATGTTTCTGCTACAGCAGTAAACCCGCTTGCGCCATATGCAAAATAGATAAGCAACAAAGGAAGATAGCGCATTTTCATTGCACGAACGGGAGTCATCAGCATATCGATCAATTTCATCCGCATCCTTGAATCTGCCATTGCAATTTTTTAAAAATTTTATCATAAAATAAAAAACTTATAATAATTCAGATGGATTATATCTTAATTTCATCAATAATCTTTATAGCTTACAACTATAAAACTATTCATTATGCTTATTATATTAATAATGAAATAAGTATTTTTAATTAAACTATTTAAATATCTAAAATTAATCTTCATTTAAATATTCTTGAACTAGAATTGAAATTCAATGATATTTTACTATGAAGGAAAATTATGGCACGATTGGTAGTTATGGGCGGGGGTATCTCTGGGCACACCGCTGCAACATTTGCAAAAAAATGGCTTGGCAATGAGCACGAGGTGGTGGTTGTTACTCCCAATTCGCAATGGAATTGGATTCCCTCTAATATCTGGGTGGGTGTAGGCGAAATGAAAAAAGAGGATGTTGTCTTTCCTCTTGCCCCTGTATATGAAAA
>JAUPLS010000165.1 GCA_030836805.1 Campylobacterota bacterium
CAAATATATTTCATGTTGATTTAAGACGATTTGTTTTACTATGACGATAGTAGGTATTACTAAAACAACAAGAAGGATTAAAAATGAAAAAGTATATTGCTTTGTCGATCGTGGCAGCAACGACCATGGCGTTTGGATCAACAGCCAGTGATCTTGCGGCAATGAAAGCGGAGATCGCTGCACTGAAAGCAGAGGTGGCTACTTTGAAAAAAGGCGGTGATGCAGCCGAGATCAAAAAGATCAAAAAGACACTCAGCGAAGTAAAAGCGCATGATGCAAACGACAACATCAAGTGGGGCGTAGACCTTAGAACGGCTATGGATAGCCTAAGCTATACAATGGCAAGTGATTCACTGTTTGGTAATCCGGTTTCTAAAAAAAGATCGAATGATTCCTTGCTTGCGACTAGATTATTGTTAAACATGGCTTATGCGCCCGACAATAAGAATATTTTCAAAGGGGTATTGGCCTACAATAAAGCATTCGGCGCTGATTTTGGAGGCAATGGAAGCGGTGCGATGCCGAGAGGTTGGGGCATGGATACATTTGACTGGGTTACCAATGAAGCCCTAACGGATAATAATCTTAAAGTAAAAGAGGCCTACTGGCTCTATATGGGTGACAGTATCGGCCAATCAGATACACCATGGACGGTAAGCTTTGGCCGTCGACCTTCCACGGACGGTATGTTGGCAAACCTAAGAAATGGCGACGATGAATACAAATCTCCGCTGGCGCATATGATCAATGTCGAGTTTGATGGTGCAAGTGCCGGCGTGAACTTAGATAGCATTACAGGTATCCCCGGATCGGCAGTTAAGCTATGTCTGGGGCAAGGAAGCACCAACGCGGCCCCTATGTTTAGCGGTGCAACAAACTATACGGATGACGAAAACGATTTGGATGACATTAAACTCGCCGGACTGATAATCACGCCATATGACGATGGGCAAATCACATCAAAAATACAAATTTATAGAGCATGGGATCTTCCAGGATACAGCGGAAGTGACATGTATGCTATGATCACGGATGCTGCCCACCCTACTCCGACAAAAATGTACCAAGTTGGTGAAATTGATGGGTATGCATGGTCCACATTGGTTAACGGCATAGGCGAAGATGGGATACTTGCCGATACAAAACTTTTTGCTTCAGTTGCAATGAGTAAAACAAATCCAAACGGAGATCATGGGGGAATGCTTGGAACAACTGATAGCAAAACAGGGACATCTTATTGGGTGGGTGCCCAAGTGCCAGTATTTGACGGTAAGTTCGGGCTAGAGTTTAACCATGGAAGCAAATACTGGAGGCCGTTTACGTACGGCGAGGATACCATGGCGGGATCAAAACTGGCCGTGCGCGGTGATGCATGGGAGACGTACTATATCTACCCTATCACGCAAGCTTTAAGTTTGGAGGCAAGGTATACTTATATGGATTATGATTACACGGGAAGCAATAATTTCTTTGGGGCAGACGGTACGCCAATGACAATGGAGGAAGCCAACGCAATGGACATGGGAGGTATGGTTGTCGATAAGGCGAGCGATTTTATGTTTAATGCAAGATATAAATTCTAATCTTTTTCCAACAAAGGGTTTCCCTTTGTTGGCCTCTTTTCATCAATTTTTCTTCTTTTGTCAATCAGTTTTCTTTCATTAATTTTTATGTATTGCCTAATTTTTTCTCTTTTTTACTATAAACTTCAAATTAACAATAATTTTGTATTAAATTAACTTAACTTCAGATATAATGGTTTTGTTTAGACTAACGACAGAAGCGGTGGATCTTAGCAGTCCGTTGCCATAGAAAGGAAAGAAAATGAAACGTATAACAAAAGGATTGATTTTGTCACTGTTGGTGGCAACGGGGCTTACGGCAGAAGAGAGCAAGGCTCCAGCAGCTGCTCCGGCGCATGATGTGAGAGTGTTTACTTCGGACAATAGCGATGGGAAAATCACCCCTGCCACTATCGAAGAGGCATTTACGAAAGCAGGATTTGTCATAGCGGCAAACAATGACATGAATGTACCCTTTAAACGGGATTTTAACACCACGTCATTTGATGTATATAATCTTTTTGTAGTTTATAAAAAAGATGCCGTCTTGGCATTGGCTGAGCAGTATCCGAAGATAGGGCTTTTCTCTCCGATGAGCATGTCCATCTATACTAAAAAAGGTACAAAGACGATCTCTGTTTCTTCGCTAACGGCTGCGGGTATGGCAAAAATGATGGATATCCCGGCGGATAACGAAGCGATAAACACTTTAGGTAAAAAAGTAGAAGAAACACTCAAGGCGGCTATGCCAAACGGTCAGTTTGATGTATTGCCCTACAAAATGAAAGAGCCTGCAGGTCCACTGGTTACAAATGTCTCTTTTGAGATGGAAGATGATGACTGGGAGAGCGCAAAAGATGATTTTGAAATGGCATTTGAGGGGGAATTGGCACCCAATGGTTTTGTGATGGCCGGGTTTACCGATCTTAATTATGACCTTGAAGAGAAGGATAAAGAGTGGTATCATTTCTATGATGTCTATTCTATCTG
>JAUPLS010000166.1 GCA_030836805.1 Campylobacterota bacterium
ATCTGCCTGCAACTTCCCTATTTTTGTAAATATATTTCGTTATCAGTTTCATCATATCGTTGCTATAGAGATCATCAAGATCAAGATTGATGCTCAATTTGATATCTGAAAAAGCATGCAGAGTACTAAAAACTTCCTCCAGCACCAATTTGCTCATCTTTATGTATTGCGTAGTTCCTTTGATGATCTTGAGAAAATGATCGGGCGTGATCAGTTTTTTGCTGTCCTCTTTGTCTACCAATCGCACCAAAGCTTCGTATTTTACAATCTGTTTTGTTTGAGTATGCACTATAGGCTGATAAAGACAGGATACTCTTTTTTCTTCCAAGGCTTCTTTGATATAATTGATATCACGATATCTAAGATTGTCAATCGTTTGCAAATCCAAAACTATAAAATCATTTTTTCCTCTGCTTTTGACCTCCAGCAGCTTCTCATCCAATATTCTTTGTATGTTTTGCAAAGAAGAGGCGCCGCCCGGAATGATCATCGCACTCATAGAGATTGTCAAAAAAACTACATCGTTGTCTATGAGATATTTCTTTTCTTTCAAGCGCTTAAATAATTTTTGTGTCAACACCCCAATACTGATTTCTTTTTTGGGCACAACAATAAAAAATTCCGCTCCCCCTGTTCTTATCAATTTTGATTCCAAAGAGAGCTCTGCCAGGACAGTTTGTGTAAACTCTTTGATGATAGCATCTCCGGCATCATAACTGTATTTTTCATTAATCTCTTTAAATTCATCTATATCGATCAGTATTGCATTGTAATCATCCAGCCTATTGCGGTTGAAAAATTCTTCCAGATAAAGCTTGGTATGTGCGCCTGTCAAAGCATCGTTTAAAACACTTTGACGAAATTTATAGTATCGATAAGCCATCAATCCCAACAATACCATACTCACGACCAAAAAAACCTGCATTAAACTTACAAGTATTTTCAAGGGAGAGTTAAAATGGTTCAAATAATCGGCATATTCTTCAGAAAGATCTACAACCAAAAGCGCTTCTGTCTGATCGGCTTCCACTATAGGATAAAGTAGCGAGAGCCAAATTTTTTGGGTACCTTCTTGCTGTTTGGCTATCCCCATCTCGCGTTCTGCATACACTTTATCAAACAAGTTGCTTTGCGGGAAAAAGATAGTTTTATATTCTACTGCATCTTCTTTCGAGCCGTCCAGCAAAAAGCGGTAATGTCCTTTTGGATCTTTTTTAAGCACAAAAATATACTGATATTTTTCCGTCAAAAGGGCTTGAAGCACTTCATTGAGCTGAGTTCTGAGCTTAGGACTCTTTGTCAAAGATGCTTCGATATGATTGTCTGTTTTTGCCCGAAGATATTCCGCTATTTTTTGAGCATAATTCTCTGATTTTTGGATCTCATCTTTTTTAAGTTTTTCCGTATTTTCAACAATAGCATACTGCAAATAAATAGCAAAAAGAATGAGTAATCCCATGATACTGAAAATAATTCGATTAAAGTATAGTTGTTTCATAGCTCATCTATTACAAATTTGCCATATTTTTCGGGCACTGCGATATGGTATCTGTCTAATCTATTTTTCAAAAACAACAACTGAGACCGCCCTTTTCTCCAATAAAACGCACCTACTGCTTTTTCGCATGATTTTAAAAAATGATAATCCGTGGCAAACAAAAGGGGCCTATCTGCGGGGGCTTCCCCTTTTTTTCTTCTTGCCAAAGACAACGCCTCCTCGGTTGTGATCAAAACAATATCCGATTTTTCAAAAGTATCGACCAGTTCAATATCGGGCGAATGCCTAAATACACTTCTATACTCTTTGTCATCGACATAAAGATGAATAGGAGCCTTTAGGCCAAGGGCCGCGAATATCGTACCATACATTTTGAGCGTACTTTCTCTCTCTAGGGCGTATAATTGTCCACACAACAGCAAAAAGAAAAAGAAAAATCTTTTCAAAATATATACTCCAGCTCCAACATGATTCTGCGGTCTATCGGTGAGATAGACAAAGGACTCAAAAACGAACCGGAAGATACGTCATATCTGTAAAGATCGGTTTCTTTTGCCTTGTCCAAAAGATTTTCTCCTTTGAGCGTCAGCGTAAGGTCTTCGTTGATATTCCAAGCCACGGAACTGGTCAAATCCCAATAATTTTCCCAATCAAGGCTGTTGCGATGCCACACTAAACCGTTATAAAAATCCAAATCCTCATAACGCTTAAAAAATGTAAAAAATCCGCTGACATCTTCCAGCTCATCAAGTCCAAAAATATTTTTATATTTTGCATAGTAGACCTGCGTGGTCAGTTTATTGTTCACATCAAAACGATAGTCATAATTAAATACCGAAAAGAAATATTTAGTATCGCCTGACGCTCCGGGGTTTTGAACCAAACCGTCTTCGTCTTTCATCAGAAGCAGCATCAACCGGATATATTGTTTTTCATCAGTATAAGCAAGCTCCTGGGTAAGCCCCAGGGTTTTTTGTGCAGGTATGCTATCCTCCAGCGCATACCCCAAATATCTGTTTAAAGGGTCCAGCGCGAACATCACACGGTATATATAGGTTTTATAGGTCCAATGCTCATTGCTGTAGATATATCCTAAGCGAAACTGCATCAAAGAGTCATCCTCCACTCCCCCGTTTCTGCCAAAATGAATACCCTCGACACCCATTGTCAGCAGCTGTCCTTCCGCAAGGACATACTGGTCTTGCAAGAAAAGTGAGGTGATACTTTCGCTGTCAAAAGTCAAAGGCACTTCTCCCGTCCCTTCGGCGCTCAAACGGTCAAGCTGCTTGATCCTTCCTTTGATGCCCGTGGCAATCCTGTGCCTGCCTATCGTCTCTTGGTAGGTAAGCTCTCCTGTGTAGGCGCTTGTTGTTGCCTCGGCATCAAGTTCATTTGAACCGGACGAAAAAAAGCCCAGATACAGCAAAGGGTTATCGTCTTTTGCATAGATACCTTTCTCGAGCCAGTCATAAGCAAACTGTGCACGCCAGTTTTCATCAAGGTCAACCCCGTAATCCATATGCACATTCAGATAATCCATCTTGCTGGCTTCAGGCGTCGCATCATAGCTAAGGCCCGCAAGCGAATCGGCATTTTTCTTCATCACCTGAAGGTGAAAGGTTTGATCATCTGTTTTGACATATGAAAAAAGCTGTGTGGTTTCATAGTCTCTAGACAAAGGAAGGGAAGTGCCGTTGTCTATCTTTTCACGCTTATCTTTGGTGCGTGAAAAGTTAACCATGTAGGCAACATCCTTCTCTTGCTTGGCATAACTGAGTGTTTGGGCATTGTAGCCTCTGCTTCCCCCGCTTAAGCCCAATTTTCCTCCGCTGTCTCGCTTGGGGTCTTTGGAGTAAAGAAAGATCGTCAGATAAGCCGGCTCCACGGAAGTTTCAAAAGAAGGAATAGCATAATAAAACTCGATATGATCCACGAAATCGATATTGATATCCCCATACAGCACCAGCCCGCTTCCCGCCCAGCCTTGGGTGACCTCCACCCCGTCGACATACAGCCGTATAAAATTGCTCCGGTAAGGCTCAAAAGCACCGCTGGTGAGAGGATCGGGCAAAGCAAACCTGTTTTCGTGATAATAGATCACCGGTGTAGTCTTGAAAACGTCCCTCAGCGTTTTGGCACGCATATTTTCAAGCTGCTCCCTGCTAAAAAGCACCAAATGCCCTTTGTTTTCGTCGATCGTCTTTTGGCTTAAAGCATTTTCCAGGTCATACTCCTGCATCACACTTTCAACGCTTTGCGCGTTGGCGGCGGCACACAAAAGTGCACACAAAACCGATGCACGCGTCAACGCTTTCGTTTCTTTTAAAAAATATCCCATCCCTTGTCCATTTCCCATAAAGTTTACGCTAAGTATATCCTAACTTCATAAAAATGAAGATTTTAGAATTCTCTTATCAAATGCGCTCTATACTGTTGTTCCAAAATCCAACAAAAAAGATACAGCAGCATGACAAACCACGAAGCCTTTA
>JAUPLS010000022.1 GCA_030836805.1 Campylobacterota bacterium
CATGCCTTATGGCATGTTTGAACTTTTGCTTTATGGTTTTGTCCGGGGCAAAAATGCAAAGACCGTCAAGTCACTCACAAATGATATCTATATTCCTCGCGATGTGGATGTGGTGATTGAGGGATTTGTTGATCCTGTCAAGATGAAGATCGAAGGACCGTTTGGCGATCATACCGGATACTATACGCTCAGAGAACCTTTCCCGGTTATGGAAGTAGATACCATTACCATGAAAAAAAATCCTGTTTTTCAAGCAACGGTAGTAGGTAAGCCTCCTTTGGAGGATAAATATATGGGGTGGGCAACAGAACGCATCTTCCTTCCGATGCTTAAACCTATGGCGCCTGACCTGATAGACTACAATATGCCGGAAAATGGAGTATTCCATAATCTTATCCTTGCAAAAATGAAAACACTTTACAAGGGGCACGCGCAACAATTTATGCATGCATTTTGGGGGGTGGGGCAGATGAGCTTTGTAAAGCATGCCGTTTTTGTGGGAGAAAAAGCTCCGGATTTAGAAGAAAGTGAGAAGCTCATTGAGCATATACTCAATAGGCTAGATAAGGGTAAGATTCTTATCACGCAAGGAATTGTGGATCATCTTGACCATGCTTCTCCGGAGCAATTTGTAGGAGGAAAACTCGGCGTAGATGCCACCGGAGATGAGGTAGAAAAAGGGGTAGAGCATCCTTTAAGCGACAGTCAGCTTCTTGAGGTGATGCAAAAAATAGATGAAACGATTTGTGAAGTCAAACAATACATGGTGCACACAAAAACGCCGGTATGCTTTATTTCGGTGGCAAAGAAAGAGTCTCAAAAATATGTGATCTCTAAATTGCATGAGCTTAAAGCGCATATTAAATTTTTGGTAATCGTAGATAAGGCAAATAACGCTTTGGATAATCCTTATATGCTTATCTGGAGGGTTGCTAACAATATAGATGCACAGAGAGATATTGTGCTTGAGCCTTTCATCGCTATAGACGCAACCAATAAAGACAAGCATGACCGTCACGAAAGGGAATGGCCTGGCGATACGTTTTGCACCAAAGAGGTTTTAGGCCGATTGAAAGAAAAAGGAGTGATAGATATTGATGAGACATTTATTAAAAAATTTGGATTATTGCCATTTGAGTAGCAATCCGTTTCAATTTCGTTTAAAGATAGTATGATAAAATATCTTTGTTAATAAAAATTATCTTTAAGGAAAATAATATGTTAGTTACAAAAAAGGCTCCGGATTTTACAGCAACGGCCGTACTCGCAGACGGATCAATCGTAGAAGATTTTAATCTTATGAATAATCTTGGGGAAAAGGGTGCGGTTCTGTTTTTCTATCCGTTGGATTTTACTTTTGTCTGCCCTTCGGAAATTATTGCATTTTCTCACAGAATTGAGGAATTCAAAAGCAGGGGCGTCAATGTAGTCGGCGTCTCTGTAGATAGCCAGTTTTCACATTTTGCATGGAGAGAGACTCCCGTAGAAAAAGGAGGCATCGGAAGGGTAAAATTCCCACTTGTTGCTGACCTTAGCAAACAAATTTCAAGAGATTATGATGTGCTCTTTGGTGAGTCTGTCGCTCTTAGGGGTTCGTTTCTTATTGATGCAGACGGTACTGTAAGGCATGCAGTGATTAATGACCTTCCGCTTGGTAGAAATATTGACGAAATGATCAGAATGGTAGATACGATGATATTTACAAACGAACATGGTGAAGTGTGCCCCGCCGGCTGGGTTAAAGGTGATGAAGGTATGAAAGCAAACACGCAAGGGGTTGCTCAGTACTTGGAAAAACATGCAGAAGAACTGTAGTTTTTGAAGTGTATTAATTCTCTCGCCTTTTTAAGGGTGAGAGAAAATAAAAGATTGGCAAAAAACCGATTATAGGCCACATGGGTTGAAAGGACAAGGATTAGGATGACAAGCTATGTAACACTTTTAAAAGAAAGTGGACTTAAAGCAACATTTCAACGGTTGCATATAGTAGAAGTGGTAGACAGGTATGGACATATAGGTATAGAGGGGATCTACGATAAAGTCACAAAAATACATCCTTCCCTTTCGGTAGCAACCATCTACAAAAATATTATTATTATGGTTGAAAAGGGTGTGTTGGTTGAGGTTCCTATTGCAGGAAAAAAATCAAAGTATGAATTATCGAAACTTGACCATATGCATTTGATATGTACTCAATGTGGAGAAGTTGAGGACCTGCCTTGCATAGAAAGTATCGATAAGATCTTTGACTCTCTTATGCAAAAAGAACATTTTAAACTTTTTAGGCAACAAATCAATCTTTATGGAGTGTGTAGCCATTGCCAGCAATTAAGTTGCCAACCGGTTGATTGAATTTTTTTCCATTGAAATAATTCTTGATTATTTGGGCATTTTTGTTTTTTGTGCAACCGATATGATATAAAATTCTTGTCTGTATGTATGAAAAATTTGCAACTTGTCTCTGAGGATAGAAAGACTAAAAATAATAAGCATACTTATGATTTGAAGAGTGCCGAACCTACGCGCACCAGGTTTGATCCGCACCGGATTGCCATTTCATAATCTCCGCTCATGCCCATGGAGCAGATTGTGGCTCCCTCTTTTTTTAGGGTATCGTAGATACTGTATGTGGTTTCAAAACTTTGCTGTATCACTTTTTTATCTTCACTGTGGGCACCGATACTCATGACTCCTTTGAGAATGATGTGTGTACAGCTTTCTTTAATCTGTTGATATGCATGTATAGCTTGATGCGGTGAAACTCCTGATTTGCTCTCTTCATTTGCGCTGTTGATTTGAAGCAAGCAGTGCATTTTTTGTGCCTTGGCTTCCAGTTTTTTGTTGAGTTCGGTCGCCAGATCGATACTGTCGAGCGACTGCATGAGGCTTGGATGCAGGTCTATGAGATTATTGATCTTATTTTTTTGAAGTGTACCTATCATATGCCACTCAAGAGGCAGCTCTTTTAGTGCTTGTGTTCGTTCCTTGAGCTGCTGAACCTGATTTTCGCCAAAAGCCCTCTGTCCCAATTCATAAAGCGTACGAATGTTTTCGATCGGTGTATACTTTGCAACGGTCACAAGCTTGACGATATGATGCTCGCTCACGCTGATGCGCGCTCGTTCGATATTCCAGATGACTTCATCTAGGTTTTTCCTGAGTTGTTCTTTATCCAATATTTGCATTAGTTTCCCCACAATCTGTTGATATCATTGTATAGCCCCAATACCATAAGGCCAATCAGAATACCCCATCCGGCGACTGTCATGCGATACATAATATTTTCGCTTGGCGCTTTCTTGCGAATCCACTCATAAAGATTAAAAATGATATGTCCGCCGTCAAGCGCAGGGATAGGAAGCAGATTGAGCACGCCTAGATTGACTGAAATCAATGCGGTAAAAAATAAAAGTGAAACCAATCCGGCATAACTTGCTTGTGCTGTAACATCAACAATGGTGATCACTCCTCCTACTTTATCTGCACCCACTACACCGGTAAGAAGTTTTTGTATGCTCTGTATGATGAGCAGGCCGGCTTTTTGTGTTTCTTCCCATGCATACGCTACCCCATCGATAAGCCCAAAATCAACCACAGCCTGTTTGCCGGAAGGACTGATGCCTATAATGCGTCTTGTGATGGTTTCGCCAAAAATATTCTGATCCTCGATAAGTTTTGGTGTTAATTGAAGACTTATGGTCGTATGATCACGCTCGATTTCAAGTGAAACCTCTGTGGTGCTTTCATTGATCTGTTGTGCGATGCTTTCCCAATATTTAATCTCTTTTTTATCAATGCTGATGATTCTATCATTTTTTTGAAGTCCGGCCTGATAAGCCGGAGAATCTTTACTGACTTCCCCCACATAGGCTAAAAGCTTGGGTACACCAAGATTGGCGATAGCAAAATAGAGAAAAAAAGCCAAAAGAAAGTTTGCAAATGGGCCTGCGAGAAGAATAATGATACGTTGCCAAGGTTGTTTGCTGCTGTAGCTGTCTGCATCATAGCTGATTTTCGTTGGATCTGTGTCGTCTTGCCCTTTCATTCTCACGTAGCCGCCAAGAGGGATGGCAGAAATACTCCACTGTGTTTTTCCTATCATTTTAGAATAAAGTTTTTTTCCAAACCCAATGCTGAATACCTCTACATGCACACCCAAAAAACGTGCAGCGGCAAAATGACCCAATTCATGAAAAAATACTAATGCCGACAAAACCAGCAGCGCTATAACAAAACCCATAAAACTCCTCTATCATTTAAATCATATATTATAGCAAAAGTTGACATAGATTTGATTGGAAAGGAAGGTATCAAGCAAGATGACACCCTTCTATGGCACATAACGGATCAAAATGTATAGTTTAGAAATATTCTTGTATTTTGAAATTTGTTTGCATTGACCTTATCGTCAATATGACTCATATAAGCTTCAACACTCAGAGCATCCGAAAAGGCATAGCTTACTACAAAGTCTGTTTCGTCGCTTTTGATTCCATCATTGTTTTCAAGTATAAATTTGCCAATTGAAAATGACAAATTTTCCAAGCCTGCACTTTTGGCATCCCATTTTGCAGTATACAAAAAAGCTTCACCTTCATCGCCTGCCTCAGCAAGAGTTAAGTGCTCTGAACTTGTAAAGAAAGGGCCTCCCCCAAAACCGTTATCTGCAGCATTGCCTTGACTTTGGTTGTAGGCAAAACCAAAAGCAAGCCCTGTATCTTCAAAACCTACTGCAGCATCCAGTCCATAAACATCGGTATCGTTCGAGCTTGGAGTGCGAAAGTTTTGCAGAGCGTATTGTAGGCTTAAACTATAAGACAGATTCTTGTATTTGCTTTCATAATTTGTTTCAAAATAGGCTACATGATCCATTTCGTAGTTATTTAGCCTGTAGTCCCACGCACAGAGGGTGAGATTTTTTATGCCCTCGTAGCTCATGCCAAGCAGTTGCGCCCCTTCATCATCGTTTATCACTGTAAAAGTGGAGGGATCTTGGGCGTCTACTCCGGCCATCCTGTGCAGATGCCCAAGCGTGATAGTTGTATCTTTGATCTCTTTGCTGGTAAGTATCGCTGCCTCAAAGGTGTTGGGCACCATGCCTATATCATCAGTATCTGCAAAGGGGGTATCGATCTCTTGGCGGCCCATGATAAGTGTGGTTTCTCCCCATTCTCCCTTAAGGTAGGCTTCGCCCAAAATGGTATAAGAATCATTGTTTGCATCAAAAAAAGGTATGCCGTTTCCTTCATGTTTACCAAGCGCGTTTGTCGTATAGGCGCTTGCTCCCACACTCATTCCGTAAAATGATTGCGTATCTACATGAAGTTTTCCTCCCAGCGCAATATCTGTATATGTGTCGTCATTTTTGATGGTGGTTATCTGGGTTCCAGCCCGGACATACCCCTCAACATTTTTAATTACAGTCTCCCCGCTTATGATATCAATAGTAGATATCAATAAAAAAATTGTAAAAAATATCTTTTTTCTCATCTTGTATTACTCCTTATTGTTTTATCGTTTGATGACTTTTATTTTGTTGGCCTCATCGGCCCTTAGGGCAATACATGTACCCCCTACCTCTATCTCCATAGTCTGTTTTGCCATGGAGCATGCTTTTACGGAGAGTGTTTCGCCCGGCATGATGCCAAAAGAACTAAAACGATCTCTCAGTGTTTTGTCAGCGATTATTTTGACGATTTGGGCGTGATCCCCTTTATGTAATTGACTAAGTAACACGATTTCTCCTAAACGATTAATAATGCAATGCGATAAGCAATGAAGCTCAATATCCATGCGGTTGAAGTAGTCATTGCAAACAAGTAAACAAGATATTTCCATCCTCCTGCCTCTTTTGCAAAGACCATGGATGCAGCCAGACAAGGCAAGTAAATCATGACAAATACAATAAACGCAACCGCTGAAGCAAAAGGTATATTGGTTCTAATCTGTGCAACAAGCCCCTCATTTCCTTCGTCTATATCATCGCCAAGCGCATAGAGTACGCCAAGCGTAGAGACAACTACTTCTTTTGCTGCAAGTCCCGCTTCAAGTGCAATCGACATACGCCAGTCAAATCCAAGAGGAGCAAAAAAAGGAGCTGTCGCATGGCCGATCTGCCCCAGATAACTTTCTTCCAGCAGTTTGTTTGAGAGTTCATTGCCAAGTTGTGTTTTGACTGCTTCATCAGTTGTTTGTTCTATTTTGGCGGCATAGGTTTCTTCAAGAACATGATTTTTTGGGTAGTTGCTTGCAAACCAAATCAACATTGAGGCCGCGAGAATAAATGTTCCTGCTTTTTTGAGATAGCTTTTGGCCTGTCCGTATACGGTGTGCCAAATAAGTTTAAAAGAGGGCAAGCGGTATTTTGGCATTTCCATGACAAAAGGCTCGTCCTCTCCCTTGAAGACAAAAAGTTTTAACGCTTTTGCTGCAATCAATCCTAAAATCGCACCGGAAATGTAGATAATAAATAGGATAGTTCCTGCATCCTGTTCTTCGAAAAACGCCCCTGCGAAAAGTACATAGATGGGCAATCTTGCGCCACAGCTCATAAATCCGATAATAAAAAGCGTGATAAGCCTGTCTTTTTCATTTTTTAGCGTTCTTGCTGCCATGTAGGCCGGAACAGAGCATCCAAATCCTGTCACCAGGGGGATAAAGCTTTTTCCATGAAGCCCGAATTTGTGAAAAAACCCATCGAGCAAAAAGGCAACCCGACTCATATATCCGGTAGTTTCAAGCAGGGCAATACCGATAAAAAGAATAACAATGTTGGGCAAGAACATCACAACCGCGCCCACACCAGCGATAATACCGTCCGCGATCAATGAACCCAAAGCCCCTTCGCCCAATATATTTTTTGTTTGTTCGCCTAGCCACACAAAAATAGCATCAATATAATCCATAGGTATTGAACCTAATTCGAAAGTAAGCTGAAAAAGCCCCCACATAAAGAAAAGAAAAAGAGGAATACCTAAAAATTTATTGATAAGCAGATTATCTATTTTTTGTGTCAGATTTTTAGCTTTCATAGATTTTACAGACATCACCTCCATCTTTGCACCTTTAGCAAAAGCAAAATGTTCATCTGCAAAAATTTGTTCCAAATCTTTGGTTTCATTGTGTAGATAGATGTGGCTTAATCCTTCTCTGACTATGGGTAAAAGCTCTATCCAAATGGGTTCATCATGCATTTTTTTATAGACTTCTTCATCCTCTTGTAAAAGTTTTACGGCAAGCAGTCTTAACGGTATAGGGCTTTGATATTTTTTTTCGATAAGCAAAGAGGTAATGTGTGTGATCTCTTCTTCGATGGGATTGCTATAGATCACTTTTGCTGATGTGCCTTCTGTTTCGTGTGTTTTGACGATAGCGCGCTTGAGTGCTTCAATGCCCTCTTTGGTTGTTGCGCTTGTTTTGATACATGGGACACCAAGAATTTTGGAGAGCTGTTTTTCGTCTATCTCAATCCCTTCTTTTTGTGCCTCGTCAATCATATTGAGCGCTACGATGACTTTTTTCCCCGTTTCGAGAAGTTGCGTCGTAAAAAGAAGGTTTCTTTGCAGGTTGGTTGAGTCTACGACATTGACGATAATGTCATATTCATCACTCAGCAAGAAGCTTTTGGTTACTTTTTCTTCGATGGTGTAGTCTGTTAACGAGTAGGCACCCGGAAGATCAATGATCTTCACATTAAAATCTTTACACTCTATTTCATCGCATATTTGAAAAGAGACTTCTATTTTGTCGACAGTAACACCCGGAAAGTTACCCACCTTAAGTTTTGCACTGGAAATGGCATTGATCAGAGAACTTTTGCCGACATTGGGTTGTCCTGCGAGCGCCACTATAATTGGTTTCATATGAAAAACCTCCTCTATTTTTTAAAATAATCATGAAATTAGTTATCATTTATATTTTTATATTGAATAGTACACCTTTCATTCTTAAAATATGTTAAAATGATAGTCATTATCATAAAAAATAACAAAAGAAAAAAACAGGGAGAGAAGACCGTAAACACCCCCTGCAAAAGAGGGTGCTACATTCAAAAAATGAAAATTACGTAAAATTAAAATTTGTAATTTGCATATAATTCAAATTGATTCACATCGGCATCTCCTGTAGCTATGCTTTGTGTGTTGGAGTACACTATTCCAAGGTCAATGGATTTAGATACTTCATATCCTAAAATGACATCCGCCTCATATCGGTCATTGTCGTAACTCGCATAAGACACTTCCGTAGAGAGCGCATCAAATGACTTGGATGCAGCGACCTTAAATGCATCGATATCGCCTGATATCCATTGGTCGGCTACAGAGCTGTTCCATGAGTTCGTATAAAGGTTGTTCCAGCCTACATACCCCGTAACATTATCAGTCAAATGGTTATATCCTGCACTTAGGCCGACCCCTGAAACAGAAGTTGAGATTTTCGCACCAAAGGCGTTTGAGTCTTCGGCAAAAGCACTATCATAGTCGGTATTTGCAAACTGTACTTCCACTTTTGCTGCCCCAAAATCATATCCGAGATCTGCATAAAATTGTGTATATTTTCCATTTGTTTCATCAACAATGTAATCCCCAAATGCATCTATATTGTAGTACCAAATGCTTCCGATAATCGTTTTGTTGTCATAGGCTGCACCGAAAGCGTAGTTGTCTCCATCAAGATCATTGCCAAATTCACCACTATTGTTTGCTCTGTGTTTGGTTACATAGGATCCAACAAGGGTTAGATTTTCGATTGAGCTGTTCGTGAGCGTATATGCTTCAAATGAACCCGGAGCAAGCAGCCAATCATATCCTTGCAGCATCGGAGTACCAAGCAACTGCCTTCCTGCGGCCAATGAAGTGTTGTCATAACTTGCTGTAAGATTTGCTATGTTGAAGTAAGCTCCTTTTTTATCATTTTCGAAGTATCCATAGGTTTCCGCATTGAGTGTATTGAGGTATCCTATGGCAGAGAAGTTTGCACTCAACCAATCAGTAAATTTGTGCGATACGTCCAATGTCGCACCTAGAGCAAGCTGATGATGATCACCAAACAGGTCGTCAGTTGAATCATCCGTAATGTAATATCCTGTAAATTTGCCGCTTATGGTCGTCGGATTTATTGCTGCTGAGGCCTCTACAAGCGGTTCCAGCGGTGCGATATCCCCGCCACCTGCCGCCACACTTATTGCTGCTGTTGCCATTAGACTAAGTTTTGTTAATTTCATGTTTTTCCCTTTTTAATGTGGTAAAACAATTATGTCACAGGTGTGAATAAAAAATTGATCAAAAAATGATTAAAAATTAGGCAATTGAAGTTTTAAGAGATTTTTAATACATAGAAGCATGCTTAAAAAAATCTCTAACATATTCATAGCCAGAATAGAGAGTAAGTATCACCGCTGCCCACAAAAGTATTTCGCCGCCGGGCCACTGCATGAGCAAAAAACCAATCGCTATCATTTGGGCAACGGTTTTTACTTTTCCCATCCATGATGCAGCAATATCCAATCCTTCGGTTGCAGCTGAGACCCTAAGGCCGGTAATAAAAAGCTCACGTGTAATGATGAGAAATATTGCCCATTCTGAAGCACGATCAAGCATCATTAGGCCCAAAAAACCTGCAAGCGTCAGCATCTTGTCGGCCAAGGGATCAAGTATCTTTCCCAAGGTTGTTATCTGGTTAAATGTTCGTGCTACATAGCCATCGAAAAAATCCGTAGCACTTGCGATCACAAAAAGAAAAGCAGCCATATAGTCAAGCCAACTAAAGTGAATGTCTGTCAAAAGAGGGCTATCACGGCCTACCAGTAAAAAAAACATCAAAGGAGCCAGCAGAAGTCGGATAAATGCTAAAATATTTGGGACATTAAAGAGTTGAGAGGCCAGCATATATTATCCTTGTCAGTATAAATAACAAAAAGTGAAAAAACAAAACATTTATAACCGAATTTGCTTAAGAATCATAGGTGCTCCTTTTCTCAGCGAAAAGTAGTTCCCCCGTCTACTACAATGGTTTGCCCTGTGATCCAGCTTGCTTCGTCGGTACAAAGAAAGTAAACAGCTCCCGCGATATCTTTTGGGGTTCCCATTCTGTTGACTGCAGAACGTTTAATGGTCTCTGCTTTTACCTCTTCATAGTTGGTAAATGCTTTAAGGGCATCGGTATCGATAGGGCCACCGGAAACTGCATTTACACGAATATTCATCTCTCCAAGTTCTACAGCAGCGTAACGGCTCATTGCTTCTACTGCCGCCTTGTTGGTTCCATGTCCGGCATAATTTTCAATATAGATAAGATTTCCCGTACTTGACATTGTAACCACGGCGCCTCCGCCTACTTTTTCCATGCGTTTTGCAGCTTCTTGCGTGCCTACAACGAAGGCATTGACTGTAGCAGTATAGATGTTGTTAAGGCCTTTTGGTTTAAGGCGCATAAATTTTCCATATCCTCCAACAACAGGACGACCATAGATCATGGCATTGCTGACAAAAAAATCTACTCTGTCAAAATCTTGATCAATAGCTTCAAAAAGCGGCTTGAATTCATCAGGTTCTAAAATATTAAGGAAATAGGCTTTGGCTTTAATCTTATAAGTTTCTTCCCATTTTTTAGCAAGTTCGTTTGCTGCCTGCTCATTGCTGTTGTAAGTAAATGCGATATTTACACCATTTTGGGCAAATTTTTCTGCGATTGCTTCGCCAATCCCTTTTGTTGCCCCTGTGACAACCAGCGTTTTCCCTTTCATTTGAGACATTAATTTACTCCTGCTATTTGGTGGCGTTTCATCATATTTTCTATTTTTTTCATATTCTCGGTACTCGGCGCCACCAGAGGAAGTCGATACTCCAGCGTATCGATAAGCCCCGCTATATACATGGCTGCTTTGATCGGAATAGGATTGCTTTCACAAAAGAGTATTTTGTTGATCTCAAAAAGTGCGTCATTGATAGCTTTTGAGGTTTTAAAGTCTCCATCAAGAGCAGCATGTACAAGTTTGCTTTTTATATCCGGCAAAAGATTGGAGGTGACCGAAGTGACTCCTTTGCCTCCACTGGCCAAAATAGGAAAATCAATGGCATCATCTCCGCTAAACACATAAAGGTCGGGTATTTTTGACAAAAGCTCAACGGTTCTTTCAATAGATCCCGTCGCTTCTTTGATACCCATGATATTTGGAACATCATCAAAAAGTCGTTTGACAGTATCGGGCAAGATATCTACTCCGGTTCTGCCTGGAACATTGTAGAGCATAAACGGAACACTTACTGCCGATGCAATGGCTTTATAGTGCTGATAGAGTCCTTCCTGGGAGGGCTTGTTGTAGTAGGGGCTTACAGAGAAAATGGCATCTGCACCGCAAGCTTGGGCATGTTTTGCAATCTCTATAGCCTCATGGGTTGCATTGCTCCCTGCGCCTGCAAGTACTTTTGTTTTTGTGCCTTTGCAGACTTCAACAGCAATCTCTATGCATCTTTTGTCTTCCTCGTAACTGAGTGTTGCACTTTCGCCCGTGGTTCCTACCGGGCAAACAGCATCAATGCCGTTGTCGATTTGTCTTTGGATAAGCCTTGCAAATGTAGCTTCATCCAGTTTTCCTTTTTTAAAAGGAGTGATCAGTGCAGTAGTTGCACCTGTAATATAGTCACTCATAGGTGTTGTCCTGTAGGTATTTCTTGTTTTTTGAGTATCACGGTAGTTGAGCATGAATGGTCAAAATATTTTTTAGCCACTCGGCTAATGTCGTCAAGCGTAATTTTATCTAATTTCTCTTCATATTTAAGCAAAGGCTCTATATTTCCTTTGGCATAATAGTCTCCGTAGAGTTCTGCTACAGAGCTAGAGCTTTCCAAAGAGTAGATAAATTCTGCTTTTGTATTGATTTTTACTTTATCGAGTTCGGATTGTGTAACATCACCATTTTTAAGTTTTTCAAGCTCCAAAAGTATTTCTTTTTCTACTGTCTCAGGGTTTACATCTTGGGCACATAGCGCCATAATGAGAAACACACTGGGATCTTTGAGTTCCATGTTGTAGCCATAGATTTGATTGACAAGCTGTTTTTCCTGTATCAGTTTCTTTTCAAAACGGCTGCTTTTGCCAACACTTAGAATATGGCTGATTGCGGAGAGTACAATTTGGTCTTCATCTTCAAAATTGGGAATAGGGTACGCAATGGCTAACGTGTCCACCTGATTGCTCTCTTTGTGCAGGATGGCTCTTTTGGCACCGTCTACCTTCGGTTCAACCGCAATTACTTCCGGTATTTCATGATTGTTTTTGATGTCTCCAAAATATTTCTTTGCTTGGACAAATACTTCTTGGGGAGCTATATCCCCCGCCACTACCAATATAGCGTTGTCGGGCTGATAGTACCGTTTATAAAAAGTGCGTATATCTTCTATTTTCCAGTTTAAAATATCTTCCATGAATCCTATGGGAAGCCAGTGATAAGGATGATAGGTAAAATGTGTATTGAAAAGACGAAAATAAAGATAACCCATAGGATTATTGTCTGTGCGTAAGCGACGCTCTTCTGCAACAACATCTCTTTCTTTTTGAAACTCATCCTCTTTAAGAAGAAGATTGTGCATGAGTTCACTAAAAAGTTCAAAAGTCATACCCAGGTTTTTGCTGGCGGTCTTGATGAAGTAGTGTGTTTTGTCAAAGCCTGTAGCCGCATTATCTACACCCCCATGCCCTTTGACTATCATATCAAAATCGCCTGCTTTGAGTTTGTCTGTGGACTTAAAACTTAAATGTTCGAGCATGTGCGCTATACCGCTTTTGCCCATTACTTCATTCCTGCTGCCTACTTTATAATAAATATCTGTAGTGATAACGCCAGAGTTGTTGTTTATGGGAATGACAACAACTTGCAGGCCGTTGTCCAGTGTTTCGGTAAAATGTTTTGGTAGAGAATTTGCCATGAGTATTCCTGAAAAAGCCAGCATAAATGCCAGTGAAATTTTAAATTTTAAATGATCAATTAAAAATGATGGTTTGAAATTTGTTTGAAATTTCTTTTGTATTAAGCTGTACATCACTCCGCTTTCCTTCAATTTTTAATTTTTATGTAAGAATTTATCTATAATCTGCACCAATAGCTTCGCTGATGTGGGTGTATCCGTCTTTTTGCAAAAGCATCAAGAGTCCTTCGTTGATCTCTTTGATAAGGGCGGGACCCTTGTAGATGAGCATACTGTAAACTTGAACCAACGATGCGCCCGCTTTAATACGCCTATAAGCTTCTTCAGCCGAATCAATGCCGCCCACAGAGATAAGTACTGTTTTCCCGTAAAATTCTTTGCCTATGGCTTTGAAGAGTTCATAGCTTTTTTCTTTCAGTAGCGCTCCGCTGATGCCCCCAAAATCTTTAGCATGCGGAGTAAGGGAATAATCAATAGTGGTATTGGTTGCGATAATGCCTGCGGCTCCCGCTTCAATTGCGCTCTTGCAAAGCGCAATAGCCTCCTGCGGCTCCATATCCGGCGCTATTTTTAATAAGACAGGTTGAGAGGTGATTTTTTTTGCCATTTCAAAAATAGCTTTGATAAAGGTTTCATTTTGCAGATTTCTGAGTCCCGGGGTATTGGGCGAAGAGATGTTGATCACTATATAATCGCCGTGCTCTTTAAATGCTTTAAAGAGTGTTTCATAATCTCTAAGTGCTTCATTTTCAGGAGTGATCTTGTTTTTGCCTATATTGATGCCGATGGGGTAATCAAAAAAATAGAGCTTTTTAAGCTGTTGCAGCATATAGTAGCTTCCCTTATTGTTAAATCCCATAGCGTTTTGTATGGAATTTTCTTCGATCAGCCTAAAAAGCCTCGGTTTCGGGTTGCCGTCTTGCGGCCTTGGTGTGACTGTGCCCACTTCTGTGAATCCAAATCCCAAGATGGGTGTTGCAGCAGCATATTGGGCGTTTTTGTCAAATCCCGCACCCAAACCCACAGGATTTTGAAAGGTCCGTCCAAAGATTTTCTGTTGAAGCATGGGGTGGGTGACAAAGTATCGGTTTTTGATAAAGCGCAACAGCAGAGGACAATGAGATGCAATCATTAATCCGACCCCTCCAACCGTATGAGCGGTTTCTGGATCTAGCTTAAAGAGAATTTTTTTAAGATTTTGATAAGAAAAAAGTGACACTATGCTCTCCATTTGCAAATATTTAATACTCTAAAAATCGGCAAACCATACAAAGCTTGCCGTTCAAAAAGTTTAACATCGGTATGAAATATGAATTTTTGCTTCATATACACACTAAAGGCAATAGTATAGCAAATTATCAATAAAAGTAGTGCGCGCGGGGTATTTCTTTATTTTATTGGTAGGGTTCAAAGAGCCAAAATTTTTGATTTTACCTCATGACAACTTGGATCAATATCCGTACTTTCTATTGCAGGCAATAATATTTTTTGTGTTATTCTTTAATGATTTTTTTAGTGTATTTTAGACAGCTTGCTATAAGTTTTGCAGTGCTGCAGCAAATCAGTATGGGCGCCTCTGCATATAATTTCTCCCTTTTCAAATACCAAAATAGTATCGGACTCTTCAATGGTGCTTAGTCTATGGGCAACCGTGAAAGTAATCATGTGGGGCTTAAGTGCTTTGAGGGCTTGCTGTATCAGTGCTTCGCTTATATTGTCAAGTGCCGAGGTTGCTTCATCGAGAATAAGGATATCCGGATTTTTATAAAGCGCTCTTGCTAGAGCGATACGTTGTCTTTGTCCTCCCGAGAGATTATTGCCGTTTTCGGACAAAAGTGTAAAAATACCCTCTTCAAATTTTTCTACAAACTCCATCGCAAAGGCTTTTTTGAGTGCTTGAATAATCCTTTCTTCATCTATATCTTCTCCATAGGCAACATTGGCTGCAATGGTGTCGTTAAAAATGTAGATACGTTGCGTTACATAGGCGATTTTGCGGTGCAAGGAGGGGAGTGTGAATTCGGTATAATCTGTATCGTTGATAAGGATTTTTCCTTTAGTCGGATCATAAAACCGCACAAGCAGGCTAACCAAAGAGCTTTTGCCCGCACCGCTATCTCCCACAAGAGCAATGGATTGGCCTCTTTTTGCTTCAAATGAAATGTTTTTAAGTGCAGGTGTATGGTTGTATGCGAGCGAAATGTTTTGAAGCGCGATAGTTTCTATGTTTCCCGTGAGCACTTTATTTCCCGATACGATACGGGGCTGCTTAGCCAAAAGCTCATGCATGCGGGTGTTTGCCGTGATGGCATCCTGCGCTCTGTTGTAAAGGGCAGAGAGACGTTTGACGGGATCATAAAGCATAAAAAGTGCGGTTGCAAAGGCAAAGAAAGATCCCACGCTCATCCGTCCTTCGATCACCTCTTTGCCTCCTATATAGATGACAATCCCTATGGCTATCGAGCCTAGAAGCTCCATGACGGGGGAGGTGAGCGCATTGGTTCTTACTTGTTTCATGATAAACTTGAAGACATTTTGGTTCTCTTTGGCGAAGCGGCTCTTTTCGTAGTCTTGTGATGAATTGGATTTGATGATTTCGATATTGGCAAGTATTTCACCCAGCCTTGCTGTCATATCAGCTGTACTCTCTTGGGAAAGCTTGGAATATCTTCGCATTTTTTTAGCCAATTTTGAGAGGGGGAAAATAGCCAAAGGCATGATGATAAGAAAATAAAATGCCAATTTAGGGCTTTCATAGATCACATACCCTGTAAGCGCGATGATAGTCATCGTTTCACGGATGAGATCGGGAATAATGCTTGCAACCACCGTCTGAATGCGGGAAATATCATTGGTAACGCGAGAAAGTATCTCTCCTGTATGCATACGTCTGAAAAAATCAATATCAAGATAGGTTAGATGTTCCACCAGCCTGTCGCGAAGTTTTCGGACAACGTCTTGTCCGATAAAGGAGGTATAGTAGGTCTGAATATATTTTCCTATTCCTTTAAGGGCAAAAACACCAAAGAGTAAAAAAGGCATCAGTAAAAGCATCTCTTTGTCTTTGTTGATAAAAATATCATCCAGTACCGGCTTAATAAGCTGCGCCGTTCCGGCGGTTCCTGCAGCAACAGCAATCATTCCCAGCACGGCAAAGAAAAAATGTTTTTTATAGCCCACCAAATAGGGAAGATACTGTCTAAGCAATTCTTTCATCAGGCTCTTTCCCATACTGTACCATCGGGTGTATCCATGATGGATATCCCCATGGCTATGAGTTCCTCTCGAATGGCATCCGAGCGAGCAAAATTTTTGGCTTGTTTGGCTTCGGTGCGCTCGGCTAGAAGCATTTCTATTTTATTTTTAAGTATTTCATTTATCCCGATTTGAAAATAACCAAACGGCTCTTTGCCTCCAAAACCAAGTAGGCTATTGATGAATTCAATATTCGCAACGATCTCTTTTTTGAGTTCTTTATCTTTAGAGTTGACATCAAGTTTTTCGTTGTTTTGTGTGACCATTTCATCAATGAGAGAAAGGGCTATGGAGACATTAAGATCATCCGACATGGCTTCAAGCAGGGCAGTTTTGAATACAGTGTTTGGCATGGAGGCTTGACTGGGAATCACGCGTTTTTTGAGTCTGTAAAGCTTATCCAGCCTTTTTTTGGCTACAAGCAGATCTTCTTCGTTGAAGTTAAAATCATTACGGTAATGTACCGAATTAAGATAGTAGCGCAAAACTTCACCGTCATAGGCTTGAAGCGCATCTTTAAGAAAGAAACTATTGCCAAGACTTTTACTCATCTTCTCTCCATCGATTTGAACAAAACCGTTGTGCATCCAGTATTTGGCAAGTTCATGCCCTGTGGCACATCTGCTTTGGGCGGCTTCGTTTTCGTGATGCGGGAAAAGAAGATCAGCGCCCCCTCCATGTATATCAATGCTGTATTCATTGGTGCCGTGAAAGTGTTTTTCTATCATGGCTGAACACTCGATGTGCCACCCCGGGCGCCCTGATGAAAATGCAGTTTTAAAACAGATATCTTCGTCGTTTTTGCATGCTTTCCATAATGCAAAATCTTTAGAATTCTTTTTTTCATCGGTGTGTGCAACTCGACTTTGGCTTTCCTCGTCTTCATTGACGCGGTGCGAAATGTCACCGTAGCGGGTGTCTTTGGAGGTATCAAAATAGACATCCCCGCTAGATACCCGGTAGGCAAACCCTTTGTCTATGAGTGTTTGTATCATTGTTTCGATAGCCTTGAGCGACTGGGTGGCTTTGGGTTCTATGTCGGCACGCCCGACACCAAGAGCAGCCATCTCTTGAAGGTATCTATCGATATACAAAGAGGTGATCTCCGGCATGCTTTGGCCCGCGGCTTTTACTTTTTGAATGATCTTGTCGTCGATATCGGTAAAATTTTTTGCCATAGTCACTTTGTATCCCAGTGCCTTAAGGGTTCGAGAAAGCAAATCAAAAGCTAAAGCACTTCTGGCGTGCCCCAAATGGGCATCGTCATAGACGGTAGGACCGCATACATAGATAGATACCTCTCCTGCCTTGATAGGGATTAGCTGAAGTTTAGTTTTTTGTACACTGTCGTAAATAAACATAAGATTAACCTTGTAAGATTATAGTATCGTGATTATAGCCAAATGTTAATTAGGATAGATTATTTGTTTTTTTATAGAAACAAGATATTATTAGTATGTTTATAAAACTAAATGGGTATTTGCATCCAAATGATAAATTTTGGCAAGGAGGAATCATTAAATGGCAGGGGAAACAAAAATTATTTATAATACAATCACAAAAAAAGAAATTCATCGGAATATTCCTATAGACAAGGGTGTACCGTATGAAGGTGGCGCCATGATTACAGAGACGGATCCTGCAGGTATCTTAACTTATGTAAGTCGGGATTTTGTCAAAATGGCCGGATATTCAAAGGAGGAGCTTATAGGGTCACCTCATAGTATTGTGCGTCATCCGGATATGCCCAAGGGGCTTTTTAGGGGTTTGTGGAAAACAATACAAGAAAGAAGAGTATGGCGGGGATATATTAAAAATCTCAGAAAAGATGGAAAATATTTTTGGTCATTGATGTATATACAGCCAAGATTTGACAGCAATGATGAAATTGTAGGATATATTGCAAGCAGAAGAGAGGCTTATCCCCAGTCACTCATAGAGATAGGAATTAAGTATAAAGAGCTCATTGATGATCGCTTTATCGATGATCCCTATTTTCTCAAATGGGAACTCTATCTTGGCGAAGGAGTCGCCAAGAGAAGATAGGTTATCGGATCAATCCAACCAGCCAAAGATTGATAAAATAAAAGGCCAGGGTCAATCCGGTGATAGAGAGAATCCAGTAGAACGTTTTAGTTGTTTTGGTAATCTCCCAAAATTTATCCACACCTACTTCACGTACTGTCAGGATAAAAAGAATCCATCCTCCTATGCTTCCGGCCAAAGCCAAACCCATGGCTCCAAGCGGTTTAATCAGAAGCAAAGAAGCAATAATGTTGACAATAAGTGAAACGGTAGCGATCTTTGCTGCTGCGGTTTGACGGTGGGAAGCATAAAGAAAAAGTGAAAAAAGTTTAGCCAGACCAAAAGGAAGCAATCCGGCAAGGTACATTATGAGCACATAAGAGGTTTCCATTGTATTTGCTTGTGCAAACTTTCCTCTTTCAAACAAAAGCCATATGATGGGTTCTGCGAGCATGATGCCTCCTGCAGTTGCAACCCCCAGAGCAAAAGCCAAAAGCCAAAACGCGCTATTAAGATTAAGATAGGCTTCTTCGTTGCGGCCGTTTTTAATGGCTTTTGATATCGAAGGGAAAAGCGCCGTAGTTGTAGCAATGGCAATAATGGCAAGAGGAAGCTGAAATACACGATTGGCATAAAAAAGGTACGAAACGGAACCCGACATCAGAAAAGTTGCCAGCATGGTATCGATGAAACTGTTGATCTGTGCAGTAGAACTTCCCCACACTGCAGGAATAAAAAGTTGGTTAAACTTTTGTTTTTCTTCCGCGATATCTTTTTTGTTTCTATAATACCATCCCCCCAAAAGCATGCGTTGCAAGTTAAGATGCTTGAGTGAAATTATGTGTGTAATGACTTGCAGGACGCCGCCGATAAGTGCCGAAAAACTTAAAGCATAGGCCACAGTTTTTGGGTCCTCATGCATAAATAAAAGGAGCGCCCCGATCATGGAGAGATTGAGCAGGGCAGTCGACATTGCCGTAGTGGCAAAATGCTCCTTGTATTGAAGCAGGGTACCGATAAATGTAACGATAAAAATAAAATCCAAATACCAAAAGTTGATTGCAGTGAGTGGCCCTGTTTGTGCGATCTGTTCGTCACTCCATCCCCAGGCAAGGAGTTTGGTGACGGGGATCGGAAAAAGTGTGATAAGAAGTGATGCAAGCGTAAGAAAAAGTAAAAATCTTAAAAAAATAGCTGTAGCAAAAACACCTTTTTGCTTTGAAGCTACAAAAGAAGGCATAAAAGCTTGGGTAAATGCACCTTCTGCAAAGATGCGTCGAAAAAGATTGGGGAGTTTAAAAGCAATAAAGAAGATATCGCTCCACATAGATGCCCCAAGCGCTGAAGCCATGAGCATGTCGCGGCCTAAGCCTGTAATGCGTGAAACAAGGATGCCAAAACTGTTAGTAAATATGGATTTGAGTTGCATGATCTTCTTTTGTATAAAATGAAATGTATTTTATCTTAAAAGTGATATCGTCATTCTGAAACAACCCAGGAAGCACCAAGGAAACAAAATAGGTCAATTTGACATATTTAAATAGGTTGGAAAAAACTCTTGTTATACTTCTTCTTCGGTTTTATTTTTTTGTATCTCTGAAAAATTTGGAGACAATTTAAAAAGGAAAGAAATGATTGTAGGTATCGAAGGAATTCTAGAAAAAAAAGATCCCACCTTTGTGCATCTTAATGTACATGGAATCATCTATGAGGTAATGGTATCGATCCACACTTCAAGTGCCGTTAAAGAGAATAAAGTAAAGCTGTTTGTGACAGAAGTTATACGTGAAGATGCCCATTTGCTTTTTGGATTTATGGAGATGGGTGAGAAAAAAATGTTTGATACCGTACTCAAAATAAACGGAGTTGGGCCCAAAGTAGGTTTGGCGATCTGTTCTACTTTTACTCCTCAAACATTTGCCAAAGTGGTCTCTTCCAAAGATGTAAGCATGCTTAAGCGTGTTCCGGGGATCGGACCCAAGGCAGCAAGCCGCATTTTGGTAGAGTTGGCGGACTTCATCGTCGATGGCAATGCAGACGAAAGCAATTCGACAGCTATGGCGGAAGCAATGATGGCGCTTGAAAGCCTGGGATTTAAAAAAGATGCGATCCAAAAAGCGCTTAGCGGTTGCAGCGGAGATACAAGTTCTATAGTAAAAGAAGGACTCAAAAAACTTCAGCGGCTTTAAAACGAAGTGTAGTTTTTAAACAGGGGCGGCTTTACCCCTGTTTAAAAATCATTGATTTTACCTCTTGATCGATTATTCGGGCCACAACATCACATTTTACGACAAAAAGAAAATAGACTGTACGCTCAGCTGCCTGATAGAGGCTTTCAAAATTTCCCATTCCTTTGGCGAGTACGATATCGGCATGATCAAAGATCTCTTTGGCTTTGGCATTGGATTCTTTGAGGTCGTAGCCGGGAGTTTGAACACCTGTATCGATAATATTGGCGCAATCAGCGAGAAAAGCAGCTTCATTTTTTGTCACATCATTAATAATAGGTTTTCCTCTGACAAAATAGTGTATTTTGATATTGTAGTGTTTTTTGATTGTTTCTATGAGTAATTTGTCAAAGATGTGTTCTCCTGCATTGTCACCGATGACGACCATCTCTTTTGCTTTTTTTAGCTCCTGCTCAAAGAGGGGAAAATCATCAATAGCAAATCCCCGGCTGAAATGATTTTGGATCATCTCATTTAGATCAAATTGTTTTTGTGCACCAAAATCAATCACGTTTGCGATAACTGAGAGTTTGACGGCATCCTTGATAGTTTGGACAAAAGAAGTGTTCACCTTGAGTGCTTCTTTTGTGGCATGTTTTTTGGATAACGATACGGGATCATCATTTCCGGTGATTTTCGAGATAGCCTGATAGATGTGTTTGGCAATTTGAGGCGGGGTATATGACATATCGTGATCCATCAGGATCTGTGCAGCCCCGTCGAGAACTTTTTTGCTTGTAATATCATCCAGCTCCAAAAGTTTCGAAACTTTTAATGCCTGGTTGAGCAGGCAGGCGATACAGTCAGGTTTGATATTCAAATTCTTTCCTTCTTTGTCGTTCGGCGTCATTATAGCACCGGGACATTAATTTTTATAATAAATATTTTGTTTTTTATCGATAAAAAAAGATACCCTGTGATCTGTTTTGAATGAAACGGATCGTTAGACTATATGAGAAACGCAGGCGGTGTATTTCTAAAGATTAAGCCTGCGCCAATACCCTTCGTGCTTCAACAAATCGTTCTCTATAGCTTCCGTGAGTGATGGGAGAGATGATGATGCCATCTTTTTTGGAAGCAGCATGGATGAATTTTCCTTCACCGATATAAATACCCACATGCGTAACGGGTATCCCCCGTTTTTTATCGGTTAAAAAGAAAAGGAGATCCCCTTTTTGAAGGTTGTTGATATCGACAGGCTTACCTTTTTGCGACTGAGCATAGGCCGTTCTGGGAAGGTCGATATGGTGTTTTTTGTAGAGATATTGCACGTATCCAGAACAGTCAAATCCTTGAGGTGTGGTTCCTCCCCAAATATAGCGCCCCCCTTTATAGTATTTGGCATCTTCTAAGAGTTGTTTTCTGTCGGTTTCGGAGAGATGATACGTTTTGCCTGCTTTTTTCGCTGCTGCTTTTTCGCGGGCAATACGTTTTTCTCTTGCTCTTGCGGCTTGAGCCATGCGGGCAAGATTTTCTACACGATGAAGTTCGTCATAGATAGCCTGAAGAGAGTATTCGGTCGCTTTTTGATTGATAAAAGCATTTTCGGTATGCTGAAGATTTTTGGCATGAAACACTTTGCCGTTTTTGTCTGTCACCATAAAGAGATTCCCATAGATTAGAGAGCAAAAGAGTAAAAAGGCAAATAGAATTCTTATCATGTCATTCTCTTAAACATCTTTTTTGTGATTATAACACATAAAATAAAAGTCAAAGACCAAGCTTGCATGATGTAATTGGGGCGCAGTTGGTTATAATGTCATCATGGATAAAAAGATCATTATTATAGGCGGGGGGGCGAGTGCGTTGATGCTTGCTTCTCTCCTCCCTGAGCAATCGGCAACGTTAATAGAGGCCAACAGTAAAGTGGGAGCGAAGATGCTGGCCTCCGGCGGAGGAAAGTGTAATATCACCAATCAGAGGATGGATAGTACTTTTTATCTGGGCAAGGACGGTTTCATCAAAAAAAGTCTCAAAGCATTTGATCAAAAAGCTCTTTTGGCATGGATAGAACGGAGAGGGGTTTATCCTGTATTAAGAAAGGAAAGTCAGTATTTTTGTCCCAACAGCGCCAAAGAACTTTTAGAGATTTTAATCAAAGAGAGCAAGAAACAAACGATAGTTTTGGGTGAAAAGGTGATAAATGTAAGCAAAAGAGGGGATTATTTCAGGGTTAAAACCGACAAAAGGATACTCACTTCCGAGGTGGTGGTGGTTGCCTCGGGCGGGTTAAGCTATCCTTTGCTTGGCGCAACCCCTATAGGGTATGAGATTGCAGCTTCTTTTGGCCATACAATCATAAAAACAGCTCCTGCATTGGTGGGGTTTACGGTACAAAAAGAGCAGTTTTTTTTTAAAGAACTCACCGGTGTTTCTGTTGAAGTGCAGATTAGGGTAGCCGATCAGCTTTGCAAGGGGCCGCTTCTGTTTGCCCATAAAGGCATCAGCGGCCCGGGGGTTTTGGACGCTTCTTTGTATTGGGAAAAAGGAAATATCACTATAGACTTCTTGCCCATGTTTTCTTGGGACAGTATACGCTCAAGCAATAAGCAGCTCACCTCCATTCTTCCTCTTCCTAAACGGGTTACCAAGGCATTTTTGATACAATTTGGCATCGAAGACAAAATAGCCTCCAAACTCAGTTTGAATGAATTAAAGCGGTTGGAAGCATTGAGTCATTATAGTTTTGCACCGGCAGGAACGTTTGGTTACAGCAAGGCTGAGGTGACCAGGGGCGGTGTGTGCACCGATGAGGTGGACGCAAACACGATGATGAGCCTAAAAAGCAGCGGACTGTATTTTATCGGTGAAGTATTGGACGTGACAGGAAGATTGGGCGGATATAATTTTCAATGGGCATTTTCGAGTGCCTATAGCTGCGCTCAATCTTTAAAGCATAAAAAATAAAACCCCCCTACAAAAATAAACATGGAATATAATGGCATAGCATGGCAACTAAAGAAATTATCTATAAAAACAATATCTATCAGCTCTCTTATGAGTTGGTAAATCCAGGTGAGCAGGATGTTCTTCTGGTGCTTCATGGATGGGGAAGCAACAAGGAGATCATGAAGCAGGCATTCGGCCAAACACTTAAAGCGTATAAACATATTTATTTGGATATGCCCGGTTTTGGCAAAAGCACCAATGAAACTGTTTTGGCAACCAAGGATTATGCGCAGATTGTGAAGCTTTTTTTGGCAGAGTTGAGAGTTTGTCCAAAGATAGTTATGGGGCACTCTTTTGGAGGAAAAGTTTCTACGCTGTTAAACCCTCCTTGCTTGGTGTTGCTCTCTTCTTCTGGAATACTTGTGCCAAAGCCTTGGAGGGTACGAATGAAAATCGCACTCTTTAAACTACTCAAGCCGCTGGGAATGCAAAAATTGCGTCAAATATTTGTGAGCGACGATGCTAAAGGAATGAGTCACGAGATGTATGAAACGTTTAAAAATGTAGTCAATGAAGATTTTGAAGCCAATTTTGCGAAAATGCAAAGCAAAACACTTCTTTTTTGGGGCAAAAAAGATACGGCAACACCGCTTTGGACAGCTGAAAAAATAAAAAGCCTGATACCGGAAAGTGCGCTTTATCCGATCGAAGGAGACCATTTCTTTTTTTTAAAACACAGCGCTTTCATCGCACAGACTATACAAACACAATGTAAGGAAACACACCTATGATACTTCTTGATATTTTTGCCTACCTGTTATTTATCGCCTCAACAGGATATTACTTTATTACCAATCTGCAATGGTACAGCTATAAGCTTGAACGCGTGGTATTGCATCATACGAAAACATGGTGGCATTTTGTCTATTTTCTTGTGCCGTTTGCGCTCTATATGCTTGTACACTATACAACTTCGTATGCCTTCGTCGTCGTTATAATATATCTGGGTGTATTGTATGGATGGTATAGGGGGCTGGATAAACCTTTAGTGTTTACCGGAAGGGTTAAACGTTTTTTTGCCATACTTTTTTTTGTGGCTCTTTTTGTTGTTTTGGTATTTCGCCATTTTGGAGTTATTATCCCGCTCTTGATCGCATACTTTGTTTCTTCATTTATCGAGAAAATACTTTTTAGCGGGTTTAAATTGAAAGCAAAAAAGAAGATAGAGTCGATGAAACATTTGACGGTTGTGGGTGTTACGGCTAGCTATGGAAAAACAAGTATCAAGAATTTCATTGAGCATCTTCTTGGCGCCAAATATAAAACCTATGCTACGCCACGTTCCGTTAATACGCTAGGCGGTGTGACGAAAGATATCAACGATGACCTTCCTGAAGATACAGAAGTGTATGTGGTGGAGATGGGTGCCAGGGGAGAAGGAGACATTGCAGAAATTAGTACCTTTGTTAATCCTCATTATGTGGTGGTAGGCAAGATTGGTCCTGCGCATATTGAGTATTTCAAAACACTTGAGAATATACGCAATACCAAAATGGAGATTCTTCAGACAAATAGGCTTAAAGAGGCATGGATACATGAGAGTGCGATGGTGAAACCTAAAGAAAACATCCATATCTTTGGTCCGGAGATCACAGAGATTGAAGCGACACTTGAGGGGACAAGTTTCACTCTTGAGGGCGTACGCTACACAGCTAGTATTTTGGGTGCGTTTAATGCGATGAATCTTGCTGCAGCGGTGAAAGTAGCCAAAGCACTTGGGTTGAGTGATGAGCAGATACGGCAAAAACTAAGCACACTCAAGCCGGTTGCTCATAGACTTCAACGCATTGATGCCGGAGGCAAAGTGATTTTGGATGACAGCTTTAACGGCAATATTGACGGGATGATGGCATCTTTTGAGCTGGCATCCACCTACTCTGGACGCAAGGTGGTCATCACTCCGGGCCTTGTTGAAGTGGATGATGCGCTCAATATTCAGGTGGCACAAAAAGCCAATGAAGTGTTTGATATGGTAGTGGTAACAGGCGATCTCAATTATGGGATATTTAAAACCTATGTAGATGCAGATAAACTGGTGAAACTCTCTGCCAAAAGTGAGATGGAAGCGATGCTGACAGAGCAGACACGTCCGGGCGATCTGATACTTTTTGCCAATGATGCGCCGAGTTTTATATGAGATGCATCAAGTCAAGAAAGGTTAATTGATGCGTATTTTGGTATGGATGATAGTCTGGGGGCTTGCTGCAGCGTTGGCTGGAGAGGTGAAACTTACAGATAAACAAGCGGGGTATATCGCACAAAAAGTATGGCAAAATGAAGGAGCCGGACAGGATAAATATCTGGTGCATTGGAATGACGGGGAAGATTTTGCTTCTGTGGGGATTGGGCATTTTATTTGGTTTAGCGCAGGACATACGGAGCGCTTCCGTGAAGTTTTTCCGATGGTATTGGCGTATATGGAACAAGAAGGCGTGAAGATGCCTTCATGGCTTAACAGTAAAACACCTTTGCCCTGGGACGATAAGGTATCGTTTTTTCATGCCAAAAATACTAAAAGCAAACAGTATATGGAGCTATTTGCCTTTTTGAAAGCGACACAGTCCCATCAAGCAAGATTTATGGCGAAACGACTTAACGAGGCTTTGCCTCAAATGCTTGAAACTCTAAATAATCCTGAGCAAAAAGCTTTTATCAAAAGACGCTTTGAAGAAGTGATGCACCACCCCGATGGCTCTGTCAATGAACGAGGAATCTATGTGCTTTTGGACTATACCAATTTTAAAGGCGAGGG
Source organism: Campylobacterota bacterium (assembly GCA_030836805.1). Lineage (GTDB taxonomy): Bacteria > Campylobacterota > Campylobacteria > Campylobacterales > Sulfurovaceae > Sulfurovum. The sequence goes on from JAUPLS010000022.1 coordinate 26,136, forward strand.
AACGCTTGAAAGCGAACGCTACAAAGGGCAGGGATGGGGTCTTTTGCAGGTTCTTGAACATATGGATCCAAAAGAGTCCGATAAGCTTAAAGCCTTTGCAGATTCCGCCAAAGCGATGCTGAGCAGACGTATCAAAAATTCTCCCCCCGCACGCGGTGAGGAGCGTTGGCGCAAAGGATGGTTTGTGAGGCTTGATACGTACTGG
>JAUPLS010000167.1 GCA_030836805.1 Campylobacterota bacterium
GCTACAGAAGAAGATGCAGCCACAAGAACAATGCCGCTTGTGATCATCCGCATAGAGTTTAATGATTATGAATTTAAAAGCTCTGCTTCTGAGTGGAGCCAAAAAATATTCGGTTCAAATGAAGGAGAGTTGAACGATTATTATCATGAGATATCCTACGGTAAATTTGAATTTCAAGCTGCTTTGGAAACAGATGGAAATAACGATGGAATCATTACGGTACATTTGGATGAAAACCATCCTGGGGATATTGATGCATTTATTGCCAGATTGAATACTGCGGTGAATCTTGCAGACGAAAGCATTGATTTCGCACAATATGATACAAATAATAATAGTGCTATTTCGAAAGATGAGCTTCAGATCATATTCTTGGTCGCCGGCGGAGAAAGTGCCACAGGTGCCGAACCTGGTATTTGGGCGCATCAATGGTGCATGGATGGAAGAAATGCCAATGCTCCTACACTCGATAATGTCAAACTTATGAGCTGTCAAGATAATGGAAATTACTCGAGATTCGGAGAAAAACATTTTGATGCCGTTACGGGCAACGATGCCACCATAGGGGTTATCGCGCATGAACTGGGGCATGCGGTATTTGGTTTGCCTGACCTTTACGATACCGATGGCAGCTCGGAGGGTATCGGAAATTTCGGTTTAATGGGGGCAGGAAGCTGGGGGTATAAAGAAAACGATCTGTATCCCGGCGCTACACCGGTGCATATGACGGGATGGAGCAAAGCATACAGCGGTTTTGTTGTGCCGACCGTCATTAGCAATGCAAATAGTTTGCAGATAGAAGCCACTTCTTCTGCAGGCTATATGCTTTACAAAATCCCAACCGGCCGCAGCGGCGAATATTTTTTATTGGAAAACAGGGCCAACAGCGGATATGATAGAGGCCTCTACTGCCTTAAAGAGGTAGGTGATTTTGAAGGGGGCTTGTCTATCTTGCATATCGATGACAATCTGTTGCCTAATTGCATCACCGCCAACAGCTGCAATAATGACGAATCCCATAAGCTTGTGGACGTGGAAGAAGCGAACAACCCGGGCTTGGATGCCAATATACACAGGGGAGACTACATGAATCTCTTTTTCCAAGCAAACAATGCGAGTTTTACTCCCTCTACCGAACCAGATTCAAACCGATATGGCGGTTCAAGCAGCGGCGTGAACATCACAGATATTTCCTCTCCCGGGGCTACAATGAGTGTAGACATAGAAACCAATTAAAAGGATTAAAAATGAAAAAATTAATTATATTTGCAAGCTTGATAACATTTGCATTTTCTGTGCCTGCTTTTGAGAGTCCTATTGAATTCAAGCAAAATAACGGTTCAACTTTTAAAGGAAAACTCAAAGGCGACGAATGGTTTAATTGGATAGAAGATAAAGAAGGTGATATTATTAAATATAATAAAGAATCAAAAGATTATGAATATGGCACAATACAAGAAAAAAATGGGACATTGGATTTGATACCCTCCGGTATCAAAGTTGGAAATAAACCCGCAAAAACAGAAAGTCCGGACAGTAATATATCAGATCCATTGAAAATCGATAAAGCATTGCTTGAAAAGATATGGAAACAAAAAAGAGAAAAAGCATACGAATACAAAGCAAAATAAAACTTGTATTTTTGCTTTGCAAAAGAGAGTTGGATTGAAATTTATTTAACCTCTTTTTTTCGCACAATATCCGCACCCAGTGCGGAGAGTTTCCCCTCTAAATCATCATACCCTCTGTCTAAATGATAAATACGGCGTACATTTGTCGTGCCTTCTGCCACCAATGCTGCCAAAACAAGTGCCGAACTGGCCCTCAGGTCAGTTGCCATGACATCGGCACCATAAAGCTTATCCACTCCTTTGACGGCGGCGATATTGCCTTTAAGCCAGATGTCTGCGCCCAGGCGGTTTAGCTCGCTTACATGCATGAAGCGGTTCTCAAAAAGACGCTCTTCAATGATACTTTCACCTTTTGCCATGACCGTAAGCGCCATAAACTGTGCCTGCATGTCTGTCGGAAAACCCGGATATTCAATTGTTGTGATATTGACCGGTTTGATCTTCTGCGGCGGATAGATAGTGATGCTGTCTTGCGTTAAATCAAATCTGCACCCCATCGTTTCAAGCTTATCAATCGAAGCCCTGATATGTCGTTCGTCGACTTTGTTTAAAGTAATCACAGAACCCGTAATCGCTCCCGCACAAAGATAGGTACCTGCTTCGATACGGTCCGGAATAATCTCTACAGGTTTAAAAGTTAACGGCTTTCTGTCTGTTCCGTAAATTGTCAGTTCGTTTGTGCCGATGCCTTCTATTTTGACTCCTGCATCCGCGATCATTTCGCATAGCTGCACCACTTCGGGTTCTTTGGCAGCATTGATGATAGTCGTAACTCCTTTGGCAAGAGCTGCTGCCATCACTATGTTTTCCGTACCTCCCACGGTGATCTTATCAAAGATGATCTTGGCTCCATGCAACCCCTCGTGTGCCTCTGCCCGCACATAGCCGCCTTTGATCTCTATCTTTGCGCCCATTGCCTCAAGTGCTTTAAGGTGCAAGTCAATGGGGCGCTGTCCGATGGCGCATCCTCCGGGCAAGCTCACTTCACACTCACCAAACCGTGCCAGTAGCGGGCCGAGCACCAAAATAGAAGCTCTCATTTGCGAAACGATTTCGTAAACTGCCTTGGTTGACGTAATGGAGCCATTGTTGATCTTGGCTGTTGTGCCTTCGTGTTCGACTTTGCCGCCAAGCATCGTTAAAAGTTTGAGCAGGGTACGGATATCTACAACATTGGGCAGATTGGTAAGAGTAACATCTTTATCACTGAGTATGGTTGCTGCAATGATGGGCAAAGCGGCATTTTTTGCACCGCTAATTATCACATTGCCACCCAATTTTCTCCCGCCGTTGATCTGTAAATAATCCATTCTATATGCTTCCTCAATCAAAATTTACTGAGATTTTATCTAAAGTATGGTTAAGCGTAGCAGAAAACAAAATATACCCCACAATAAAAACAGAAATTCTTTTTTTACATTAAAAAAAATAAAAATTAATATTATTAACTATGATTTAAACAATATATTAGAAAATATCTTGTAAAATATTTTCTAATATACAGAATAAATATCGAACAAAACTCCATTGAGAGAGGAGAGAAATAATGTCTAATAGCAGTTTAGATAAGCTTAAAGCGCTTGCCAATCGCCTGGAAGATAAATTGACAGAGAAAGAAAAAGGCTCTGTTGCGCCAATCAAACCAGAGAATATCATTAAAAGCAAACCCGTAACACAAACCGTCCTAAAGACAAATACCGGATTTGAGAATGTGCGTGAAGAGAACCTGAAACGTCTCAAATTTTTATATGAAAAACTGAGAATTTTTGAAAAATCACCGGATTTTGAAAAAGTATTTATATATAAAGCTATGAATTTGAGTGGTATCGGCTTGAAAGAGGAGGATTTTGGTGAAGTGCGAGAGGGAAAATATATACAGATCATTGCCATCACTTACGAACCCGATAAAAACGGGAAGAAAAAAGCAAAAAATATTTCTTTAGGCTATTTTGGAAAAGCAGAAACTTTAGATCCTGTCCTGAAAAATGAAATCATTGAATTTATCTTACGTTGGCGTTATGAAAAAGCATTTCAAAACGTTGAACACTATAGGGACCTTATAAGTAAACTTGAGCGCCCAAAAGGTACACTCTTCTAGTCACTCGCTTCTAATCAAAGTTTTGATACAATCTTTCTTTAGATTAAACAAAGAGAGGAAAGTAATGCATATCGATTTAACACCCGAAGCAATTTTAGCACAATTAGGATACCCTAAAAATGATCATACGCTTGAGCAAATCAATAAAATAATTTCAAATACAAAAAATTTTGAGCATTTCTCAAAACATTTGCTCTCCCTTCAAGATGCTCTTGCCGTAGAAAAAGGCTATATAGCAATGTCAAACTCTGAAAACTACTTAAAAATAAAATGCGATGAGGACAGCAATGCAGATAATCTTTCTGCTTTTGCTCAGCTGGTTGACCATTGGTCTAAAAAATATAAAATTGCTCTTAAAAAAGTAGAAAATAAACCAACATATTACATCCTTGGTCAACTCTAATCTATGCCTCTTAGCACGCTCAACGCTGAACAGCTTAATGCTGCTACGGCACCCCTTGGCCACAATCTTATTATTGCAAGTGCCGGG
>JAUPLS010000168.1 GCA_030836805.1 Campylobacterota bacterium
GATAGCGCTTTGCTTTATCGCTGCAAAAATGGGGCACAACATCACAGTAACCATCGAAGGGATCGGCGAACTTCAAACCATCATACAGGTCAATACAGAATTCAATGAAGATATCGAAAATCCCATCCTCCCCAAAATAGGCGTGCGCATACGACTACACAGCTCAGGCATTGGAATCTGGGCAAAAAGCGGGGGTTATAGTTCTAAGTTTGGTTTAACTTCTACTGAACTTCTTGAAGCCTATGAACTGCTAAAAAAACATGATCTTTTAACCCATTTGTCAATGATACATTTTCATATCGGTTCACAAATGAGTGACATCTCACCTCTGAAAAAAGCACTGAGGGAAGCGGGAAACATTTATGCGGATCTCAAAAAACGCGGTGCAGATGCACTTTGTGCAATCAATATCGGCGGAGGACTTGCAGTAGAATACAGCCAGCATGCGCACAACAGAGACAGAAACTACTCTTTGGATGAATTTGCAAACGATGTAATCTATCTGATGCAAGAGATCGCCAAAAGCAGAGGAGTTGATGAGCCTGATATTTTTACAGAATCCGGACGCTATGTTGCAGCCCCACATGCCATACTTATCACGCCCGTACTAGAACTTTTTTCTCAAGAATACCACGAAAAAAATCTTCGTCTCAAAGAGAATAATCCGCCGCTCATTCAAGAGCTTTATGATCTCTTTAGTACCCTTACGCGTGACAATGCCAGAGAGTATCTGCACGATGCCCTTGACCACATGGAAAGCCTGCTTACGCTGTTTGATTTGGGATATATTGACCTGGAAGACCGTTCCAATACGGAAATTTTAGTCAATCTTATCATCAAAAAATCTATTGCACTGCTTAAAAATGAGGATACAAACGAACTTAAAAGATTACAAAACCGTATCCAGGAAAAATATCTTGTAAACTTTTCTGCCTTTCAATCGCTGCCGGACTTTTGGGGACTTAAACAGCATTTTCCCATTATGCCCATAGATCATTTAGATGCCAAGCCTACCAACCCCGCAAGTATATGGGATATTACGTGCGACAGCGACGGAGAGATTGATTTTAACCCTGATTTGCCTCTATATTTGCATGACATTGACGTCAGTCAAGAAGAGTACTTTCTTGCATTCTTCTTAACGGGTGCATACCAAGAGGTTCTTGGGATGAAACACAATCTTTTCACCCATCCCACAGAAGCTGTAATTGTCTTTGATGAAAAAGGACACTACACTATCAACAATCTCATTGATGCACAGAACCTGATGGATGTTTTAGATGACTTAGACTATGACACAAGTATTATAGACAAAGCGCTTAAATACAAGATTGAGGAATCAGAACACATCAGCAAAGAAGAAAAAAGAGAGCTTTTGGGAAAACTTTATCTTTATTTAAGTGAAAACAGCTATCTTAAAACTATTCAAGCCATCAGTGAAAATGAGTAAGGAAGCACATTGAACCCATTGCGTCTTATCAAAGAAGATTTTACAACTGTCAAATTAAATGATCCCGCGCTTCACTCGACTTTTGAACTCTTTTTTAACTATCCGGGACTGTGGGCGCTTTTTTTTCATCGGATTGCCCATGGGCTATATCAAAAAAAATTACGAGTTATTCCTCGTTTGATCTCAGCGTTGGGGTTGTTTTTAACCACCATTGATATACATCCCGCAGCCTCCATAGGGCGCAGGGTTTTTATAGACCACGGAGTTGGGGTTGTCATCGGCGAAACTGCCATCATCGAAGATGATGTACTTATTTATCAACAAGTGACGCTGGGCGGGGTAAGTCTTGAAAAAGGAAAAAGACACCCCACAATCAAAAAAGGTGTTGTAATCGGTGCAGGAGCAAAAGTGTTAGGCAATATCACCATTGGCACAAACTCTAAGGTGGGCGCAAACTCGGTGGTCATCAGAGATGTACCCGCAGATTGTACAGCCGTGGGCATTCCTGCCCGCGTTCTCAAGCGCGGGTTTGATAAAAACCCGCTCAGCCATAATAAGATTCCGGATGTCCATAAAGAAATTTTCGAATATCTTATCAAACGCATTGAGGTACTCGAAGAAGCATTGGAAACAGGAGACTCCAGGCACATCAAAGACAAAGACCATAATCTTGATGAAATCTATGACAATTTCATTCATTCTATGGATTAAAAAGAATGATTCATCCTTATGTATTAGCGAATTTAAGCTATAATCATAAAATTGATCATATTTTATTATACAAGGTTTTTCATGCTGTCTAAACGCATCAAATCATTATCGCCTTCATTAACCATCGCTGTTGCTTCACTCGCAAGAGATCTTAAAGCCCAAGGCAAAGACATCTTAAGTTTTTCTGCAGGAGAACCTGATTTTGAAACACCCCTACTCATCAAAGAAGAGGCAATCAAAGCGATCAACGAAGGGTTTACACGATATACCGCTGTAGCAGGTATCCCTGAGCTCCTAAAAGCAGTAAGCGGAAAATTAAAGAGAGAAAACGGATTGGACTACGCGCCTTCTGATATTATTGTCAGCAATGGGGCCAAACAGTCTTTGTTCAATTTATTTCAAGCCACAATCGATCCTGGAGACGAAGTGATCATCCCCTCACCCTACTGGGTAACCTATCCTGAACTTGTAATCTATTCGGAAGGAATTCCGGTTATCATTGAAACCGATGAAAAAAGCGGATTTAAAATGACTGCCGAACAATTAAAGGCTGCGATTACCCCCAAAACCAAAATGGTTGTTTTAACTTCACCATCCAACCCCACGGGTTCGGTCTATTCAAAATCAGAACTTGAGGCTCTAGCAGAGGTTCTCAAAGGTACAAATATTATTGTAGCCAGTGATGAGATGTATGAAAAATTGCTTTACGGTATCGACTTTGTAGCTGCTGCGAGCATCAGTGAAGATATGTACCAAAGAACCGTGACCATCAATGGTTTGAGCAAATCAGTTGCGATGACCGGTTGGCGTTTTGGATATCTTGCAACCCCCAACAAAGAGCTTATTTCCGCCATGGACAAACTGCAAAGCCAAAGCACATCCAACATCAATTCTGTCACGCAAAAAGCAGCCATTGTTGCACTTACCGGCCAAGTAGATGAAGAGATTGAAACAATGAGAAAAGCCTTTGAAAACAGGGCGGAAGAAGCAGTAAGGCTTTTCAATGAAATTGATGGCCTTTCCGTACTAAAGCCGCAAGGTGCATTTTATCTTTTTGTAAACATTAAAGATATTTCAAATGATTCTATCGCATTTTGCAAGGAATTGCTGCAGGCTACAGGCGTGGCTGTAGTTCCCGGTATCGGCTTTGGAAGCGAAGGCTATTTTAGATTTTCATTTGCTACAGACATTACAACGATCCGTGAAGGCATCCGTCGTATAGAAAAATTTGTTAAACAAAAACGGTCTGCATAATCTTTATTTTATTGATACAAGGGTCATACTTGGCGGCGACTTTGTGTTTTTCATGAAGAAAGGAGTAGCGTATGAAGACATTTTATAAACTCTCTATGCTTTTTCTTCTGTGTGCTTCTCACTCTTACGCCAAACCAAAAGATATCGATGTCTCCATTGTAATTAGCGGCGGCGTCAGCCTGGGAGCCTATCAGGCAGGATACAACTGGGCAACGATCAGATTACTGCACGCCGCTCGTCACAACAGCACGATTGTTCGTCCCCATTTGCGGTCTGTAGCAGGCGCATCAGCGGGCTCTATTAATGCACTTTTAACCGCTATGTACTGGTGCCAGCAAGATAGTATTCCGTATAAAAACAGTGTTGATGACAACCTTTTTTATGATACATGGGTTGACCTGGGCCTTGAGGATCTTATAATCGAAGGAAAAGACCCGACCAACAAGAGCACTCTTTTTTCAAGAAAGAAACTTCAAGAAAAAGCTGACAGGATCGTTGAGCACTTAAATAAACCTATTTACAGATCCGGCTGCGAAATACCCTTAGGCATCTCTGTTACGAAGGTAACGCCGATCATCGAGGAGTTTCAAGGCATTCAAATTAAAAATCAAAATTTCTCCATACCCCTTACCCTTCGGACTGATCATGCAAAAGCAAATATATACAATAAAAATATGCCGCCCAGTACTGATTTTTATCTTTCCATCCCGGAGATAGATGCCAAAAAAGAGAAGGTCATTGATGTACTTTTTGCCTCCTCGGCATTCCCGGGAGCATTCCAGCAGGTCAAGCTTAAATACAATTATCAGGGAAAACAAGATTCCGCTTACTTCATAGATGGTGCCACATTCGACAATATCCCTTTGCAGCTCAGTATTGAACTTGATAAAAAATCCAAATACTTTATTTACATGGA
>JAUPLS010000023.1 GCA_030836805.1 Campylobacterota bacterium
ATCTACTGTTTCAAGTGGAACATTAGTATCATCATCGATCGTGGAAGCTTGCCACACTGTGCTACCCTGCGATGTATAAAATGAACTCATATCACCATATGCCGTTCTTGTATTTGCAATAATATTAGCAACTTTCGCATCGTCTCTCGTTGCTGCCAATTTAGGTATCGCTACCGCTGCTAGTATCCCGATAATTACGATAACAAAGATCAATTCGATCATTGTAAACCCGCGTCTCATGTTGTTCATGATTAACTCCTCTAAAATATTTAGATCCGATTATTCACCGGTCCACCAAAGTATAGATCTTTCTACCTTAAACCAAAATAAAAATAAAGGCTAAAGGCCCTCAAGCGTCTCGATGAGCAGCTCAATCTCCTCTTCGTAGCTGGTTGCCTGTTTTGCCAGCCTCAGATAGGCTTTGAGCAGCTTATCGGGTGCATTGTCTTTGTGCAGTTCCACCCCTGCTTCTTTAAGGTCCCTGTTGATAAAATCCGCAAAGTCATCCTCCAGCCTGATCTCATACCGCTTCCCCGAAATGGTCAATCCCACATTTTTCACCGTCAATCCTTGTAATAAAGTAGTGAGCAGTGAGCAGTGAGGGATCGTGTTGCAGAGCAACACTTCTATCAAAGCATTTTAAAAAAATGCTTACAGAAATTGCTCACTGCTCGTTGCTCGTTGCTCACTGCCCCCAAAGGGCTTATGAAAGCAACGCCTCGACCTGGGCGATGATCTTCTCGATCTCGGCGTCTTTCTCTTCGAGTTCGCGCTTGAGGCTTTCGATCGTTGTCGCCTGTTCGCTTTGCGAACCGTTCAAGTCTTCCAGCCGGCTTTTAAGCTGTGCATTCTCTTCTTTCAGTGCCTCGTGGCCTCTTTTCCATTGTGCTATCTTCTCTTGCAATCTGTGTAGTGCAGACATAACTCTTCCCCTCTATAGTGTTTTTCATTGTGATATAATAGCGTAAGAATTAGAAATTAGAAATTAGAAATTAGAAATTTTTAGGAGCAAAAGTGAAAGACAATTCTCTTATCTATAATAAAAGTTATACATTTGCCATTCGTATCGTAAAGCTTGCTCGGCATCTAAACAAAAATAAAAATGAATTTATTTTAAGCAAACAAATATTACGTTCAGGTACTGCGATTGGGGCGCTTGTAAGCGAGTCTAAATTTGCTCAATCTAAAGCAGATTTCAAAAACAAGCTTATGATTGCTCTTAAAGAAGCAAACGAAACACAATATTGGATCAATCTTCTTCACGATACAGAATATATCACTTTAAAAGAATTTGAGAGCCTCATTGACGGCAATAAAGAGATTGTCAGTTTGTTGGTAGCTATCACTAAAACACTCAAAGAAAAAGGTATCTGAAAATGCAAACTAACATTTCCCGTCTTTACTTTTTAACTTCTAACTTCTACTTTCTAACTTCTAACTCAAGGCGAAGCAATGCCTAATTTTTCTGTCAGCAGTCCCTACCGTCCTGCCGGAGACCAGCCCGAAGCGATCGAACAGCTCAGCCGCTCCATCCTTGAGGGCAACCAGTATCAAACGCTTGTAGGGGTTACAGGGTCGGGGAAAACCTATACGATGGCAAAAGTGATAGAAAAAACCGGCAAACCCACCCTGATCATGACGCACAACAAAACGCTTGCCGCGCAGCTTTACAGCGAGTTTAAAAGTTTTTTCCCCAACAGCCACGTCGAGTATTTCATCAGTTACTACGACTACTACCAGCCCGAAGCCTACCTTCCGCGCCAAGATTTGTTCATCGAAAAAGACAGCTCCATCAACGAAGAGCTGGAGCGTTTGCGCCTGAGCACCACAGCCTCTTTGCTTTCGCATGACGATGTGATCGTAGTCGCTTCGGTTTCTGCCAATTACGGTTTGGGTTCGCCCGAGGATTACCGCTCCATCGTGCAAAAACTCTGCATCGGCGATGAGTACAACCAAAAAGCGCTGCTGCTTCGGCTGGTGGACATGGGGTACAAGCGCAACGATGATTTTTTTGACCGGGGGGATTTTAGGGTCATGGGAGAGGCCATAGACATCTATCCCGCCTATGCCGAGGAGTTTGCGGTGCGCGTAGAGTTTTTCGGGGATGAAGTGGAAGCCCTCTATACCTTCAACTCGCTCACCGGCGAAAAAGAAGAAGCCAAAAAAGAGATCACCATCTACGCCGCCAATCAGTTTATCGTAGGAAAAGAAAAGCTCGCCCAGGCGATCAAAAGCATCGAAGAGGAGCTTGCGGAACGTTTGGCATACTACCAAAAAGAGGACCGCATGGTCGAATACCACAGGCTCAAACAGCGTACCGAGTTTGATCTGGAGATGCTCGAAGCCACCGGCATGTGCAAAGGGATAGAGAACTACTCTAGGCATCTCACAGGCAAAAAACCCGGCGAAACGCCCTACACGATGATGGATTATTTTGAAATGATGCATGAAGATTATCTTGTCATCGTTGACGAATCGCATGTGTCGCTGCCGCAGTTTCGCGGCATGTACGCAGGCGATCGAAGCCGCAAAGAGGTTTTGGTCGATCACGGTTTTAGGCTTCCCTCTGCACTGGACAACCGGCCGCTGATGTTTAACGAGTATATCCACAAAGCACCCCATTTTCTTTTTGTTTCGGCTACGCCTTCATCGCTTGAGCTGGAATTCTCTTCTACCGTGGCGCAACAGGTAGTGCGTCCCACGGGGCTGCTTGATCCGCCTATCGAAGTGGTGGACAGCACCTATCAGGTCGAACATCTCTACGACAGAATGAAGCCCGTCATTGCCCGTGGCGAACGTGTGCTTATCACCGTACTGACCAAAAAAATGGCCGAAGAGCTTACCGCGTACTACAACGATCTTGGGCTCAAAGCCCGCTATATGCACTCCGAGATGGATGCCATCGAACGCAACCAGACGATACGCTCTTTGCGCCTGGGGGAGTTTGATATCCTCATAGGGATCAACCTGCTCAGAGAGGGGCTTGACCTTCCGGAAGTAAGCCTCATCGCAATACTCGATGCGGACAAAGAAGGATTTTTGCGCTCGGAAACCTCCCTCATACAAACCGCAGGGAGGGCCGCAAGAAATGTCAACGGACAGGTGCTGATGTATGCCAAAAAAATAACCAAATCCATGCAAACCGCTATCGATATCACCCAGCAAAGGCGGCAAACACAGATCGCCTATAACAAACACCACGGCATCACCCCCCAAACAACGCTCAGGACGCTTGATACGGACCTTAAGATGGAAGATGCCGGCGAACTTTACGGCAAACAAAGCAAACTGGATAAAATGCCCAAAGCAGAAAGGCAAAAACTGATGCAGGAACTCAAAGCAAAAATGCTTGCCGCAGCCAAAAATCTGGAATTTGAAGAGGCCGCAAGGCTGCGTGACGAGATCGCTAAGATAAAAAAGCTTTAGGCTTTTTAACAAGTAAAAATTAAAAATTAAAAATTAAAATGAATGTTTTTGCTATAATAAATATCATAAAGGAAAATTTTTAATTGTTACTTTTTAATTTATAAGTGGAGTTGCTGCACCGCCTACCAAAATTTTTAATTTTTACCTTTTAATTTTTAATTCAAACAATGGAGTTTTTTATGTCACCGGACCTGAATTTATCACAACTCTACTTCAACCGTGAACTCTCATGGCTTCAGTTTAACTCCCGCGTGCTTGCTCAGGCGATGGATGAAAAACTTCCTCCGCTTGAGCGGTTGAAATTTCTTGCCATCTACGGGACCAATCTGGATGAATTTTATATGATACGTGTCGCCGGCCTTAAGGCGATCTTCAAAGCCCGTATTCAGGAAACAGGGGCGGACAAGCTCTCTCCTGCCGAACAACTTGAGCAGATCCAAGAGTATTTGCACGAAGAAAAAGAAGTGCTTGAGGCTTGCTACACCTCCGTCATCTCCCAGCTTCACAATCACGGGGTCAACATCAAACGGTTTCATGCGCTCAACCATGAGGAGCAAGCCCGGATCAAAGAGATTTTTTTGGGCGAGATCTATCCTGTCATTCTTCCAATTGCCGTAGATGCGACACATCCTTTTCCGCACCTGAACAACCTCAGCTTCGGCCTGGCTGCTACACTCAAAGATGATTCGGGACACATCAAGCACGGACTGGTTCGTATCCCCAGAATCTTGCCGCGCTTCATACCTCTGGGGCAGACCTTTGTTCCTATCGAAAGTATCGTAAAGCATTTTATCTCCGAACTTTTTCCCGGATTTACCGCTATCGCATCCACCCCGTTTCGGGTCACACGCAATGCCGACATAGAGATAGAGGAAGAAGAAGCGGATGATTTCTTGGAACTTCTGCAAGAGGGTTTAAGGTCAAGAAATAAAGGCTCTCTTATACGCCTTGAACTGATCGAAGGGGGGGATAGAGATCTTGTCAACTTTTTACTCTCCCACCTCAATCTTGATGATAAAGATATCTATTCTTACAAAAATGTGCCGCTTAACCTTGGGGGGTTTTGGCAGATCGTAGGAGACCAGGCACTCTCCCATTTGACGCTGCCCACTTTCAGCCCCAAGACATTGCCTCCGCTTGACAGCGAAAATATTTTTGATGCGATCGACAAACAAGATGTCCTGCTCTATCATCCTTTTGACAGTTTTGATCCTGTGGTTAAATTTATCCATCAAGCCGCCGCCGATCCCGAAACGCTTGCCATACGCATGACACTCTATCGCGCGGGGCAAAAATCCCCGATCGTAAAAGAACTCATCGACGCCGTAAGAGACGGCAAGCAGGTCACCGTGCTTGTTGAGCTAAAAGCGCGGTTTGACGAGGAGAACAATCTCAGATGGGCAAAAGCATTGGAAAATGCAGGCGCTCACGTCGTGTACGGCATCCCCGGGCTTAAGGTCCATGCAAAGATCGCACAGGTGCTCAAGCGAAAAGGAAAAACACTCAAAAGCTACGTGCATCTGGCAACAGGAAACTACAATCCCAGCACAGCCAAGATCTATACGGATATCTCCTACTTTACTGCCAAAGAGGAGTTTGGTACCGACGCGACACGTTTTTTCCATTTTCTCACCGGTTTTTCAACCTTCATGAAACTCGACACTCTGTTTATGTCTCCTACGCAGATCAAACCAAAACTTCTTGCGCTGATCGCCGAAGAGAGCAGATACAAACACGATGGACACATCATTCTTAAAGCCAACTCGCTTGTCGATACGGATATCATCAAAGCGCTTTATCTTGCTTCGATGGAAGGGTGCAGAATAGACCTGATCATACGGGGCATCTGCTGCTTGAAGCCGGGCATCAAAGGATTGAGCGAAAATATTCATGTCTGTTCGATTATAGGAAAATATCTCGAACATCCCCGTGTCTATTTTTTCAAACACAATGAAGTAAGATGCCATATCGCAAGCGCAGATCTCATGCCCAGAAACCTCGTAAGACGCATCGAACTGATGACCCCTATTTTTGAGGAAAATCTCTCACGAAAGATCGAACAGATCCTCAAACTCCAGCTGGCGGACAACCAACTGCGCTGGGAGCTGCAAGAAAATGGAAATTATGTAAAAGTGCCTCTTTTAGGCAAACCCATCAACAATCATGAAATTTTAGAAGAGTATGTCAATAAAATCCATGATAAAACAAAAAAAGAAACACCCGACTATGTCAATCGTTTAGCAAATCGTATATTAAAGGAGAAAAAATAATGCTGGTTCAATTTAAAGAATGGACACCCCAACTTAAAGAAAATGCCTGGATAGCCCAAGGCGCAGCAGTGATCGGGCGCGTAGAGATGGGGGAAGACAGTGCGGTATGGTTTGGATGTGTAGTGCGCGGGGACGTGCACCACATCAAAATAGGCGACAGAAGCAATATCCAAGATCTCAGCATGATACACGTTACCCATCACAAAAAAGAAGATATGAGTGACGGCCACCCTACCGTTATCGGAAATGATGTGACCGTAGGGCACCGCGTCATGCTCCATGGCTGCACCATCGAAGATGCCTGCCTGATCGGTATGAGCGCGACAATACTTGACGGTGCGGTCATCGGGAAAGAATCTATCGTCGGTGCGGGTGCTTTAGTGACCAAGAACAAAAAATTCCCTCCGCGCAGCCTTATCATGGGAAGTCCGGCCCAAGTGGTACGGGAACTCACCGAGGAAGAAGTACAAGAACTTTATGCTTCTGCGGCGCGTTATGTGGCATTTAAAAACGAATACCGATAGATGAATCAAACGCTCTCTAAGACGCTCAGCGATCTTTTCGGAAAAGAAGTAGTACTGTTTGTATGCATCGTAGCGGTAGGGGCTTTGGTCCTTGCCGTTGTTCCGATGTGGATCTTTTGGGAGGAATGGCTGGGTTTTATGGTATCTTACCTGCACTGGATACCATGGGAATGGCTTCAAACCACGGGAGCATCCATAGCAGCATTTGCGTTGGGCTATATGGTCTTTATCGTTTTGATCAATTTGTTTACTTCCCTTTTTAGTGAAACCCTTTTGATCAGATTGGCAAAAAAGCATTACCCGGACACTCCTGTCACAGGAGAGGCAAGTATTGCCGCTTCGATAGCGGTCAACGCAAAAGCGAGTGTCATTTTTTTAATACTTTTTATACTTTTTATCCCTCTGCTTTTTGTTCCCGTGCTAGGCCAGATTGCCATGCTGTACCTTTGGTCTGTTCTCATCAAAGAACCGACGGTGTATGAAGTGGGATCCTTGTTTATAAAAGACAGGCGAATACGCAAAGAAAAAAGCAAAAAAGCAAGAACGATTGCGCTTATAGCTTCACTTTTTAATTATATTCCGGTCGTCAATATTTTTGCACCGATATTTGCACAAATACTATTTTTGCATCATATCTTAAGAAGTGATACCTGATTGTTCTTTGCTTACTCTTCTGCTTTTTTTGCTTGAAAGTGAAAATTGCAACAGATCATCGGTTGTCTTCACGTATTTAGGAAGTGTTTTAAAGCTCTTCTCCATCACTTTGGCTGCACACAGCGCATCACTATAGGCGCGATGATGCGTGGCGGTCTCTATTTGTAAAGATTCGATCAAATATGCCAATCCGTAACGCTCGCTCTCAAACGTACGTTTTGCCAGATCGATAGTGCAGAGCTTGGGATTGCCTATGGTGCCCAACCCAAACCGGTCAAAAGAAGCATTTAAAAAGTTGTAGTCAAAATCGGCATTATGCGCCACAAAAACTGCATCTCCCATAAAATGCCGCAACCGGGTCAATGCCTCTTTTCGACTTGGAGCACCCATAAGATCGGTCGGCTCGATGCCGGTTATTTTGGTGATATACTCAGGCAAAAAAGCACACTCCACAAACGTTTCCAGGCTATCAATGATCCGGCCATTTTGCATCATCACGGCGCCTATTTCTATGACCTGGGAGGTTCCCGGTTTGCTTCCGTTGGTTTCTATGTCTATGACACAATAACGCTGTACTTCATGGGAGGTAAAGCAGGTTTCCAGACGATAATGTTCATTTTCTTCTACGATAGGATATCCGGAGGCTTGCAGCAGAATAAAAATCGTATCGCTGTCTTCTAGCAGAGTGGTATGCTTCATCACGATTTGTTTGTACCGCTCCGCAGTGAGTACCCCTTTGTTTTTGCGGAAGGCACTGGTTAATTCACTAAATACATTTCGCATTTTCTATAAACCGCGCCACTTTTTGAAGATCTTTCTTTCCTTTTATCGCTTCGACGCCCGAGCTGACATCCACACCGTAAAATCCGAAACCTCTTATCTCTTCAACATTTTCAGGCGTAAGCCCTCCTGCAAGAATCATCTTCGAACAGTCCCTATTTTTGAACCATGAGAGGTCAAGACGATCCCCTGTGCCGCCGAATGCCTCGCTATATACATCTACGAGACGATATCTGTCTTTAAATCTCTCCAGATCTTCAATGCATTTTGCTCTTATCACAGGAAGGGTTTTGAGATCAATCGCGTCCAATAGCTCCTCCTCGGCATCAAAATGAATTTGCGCCAAAGAGATATTCGCATATTGGCATATCCTATTGATTGTTTCAGCCTTTTCATCCACAAACAGCCCCACCCTCTCGACAAAAGGAGGCAGCTTGTCTATGATCTGTTTTGCCTGTGCCGGGGCAATATAGCGCGGTGACCGGTCATAAAACACAAACCCGAGCGCATCTGCTCCGCACTCGACCGCATACAGCGCATCTTGAAGGTTTGTAATTCCGCATATTTTGACTCTGATCATTTTTCTCTCTTTTTATCTTAAAGAAGCTATGGCTTCTTTGATCCCTTCGGGATGCCCGTAAACAAAGGATCCTGCGACTACGACATCTACGCCTGCCTCTTCAAGAAGTTTTACATTTTCATCATTCACGCCCCCGTCCACTTCTATAAGGCATGCGGGATTTTTTTGCAGGATAAGTTTTTTAAGGCGTTTGGCTTTTTCAATCACTGAAGAGATAAACTTTTGTCCTCCAAATCCGGGATTGACGCTCATCAGCAAAACCATATCTATATCTTCTAGCAAAAATTCTATGGCCTCCGGAGGCGTATGGGGATTAAGTACGACAGCCGGACGGATACCCAAAGAACGAATCTTTTGTATCAGCCGGTGAGGATGTTTTTCTTCTTCAATATGAAAAGAGATAAATTCAGGCGCAAGGGGCGCAAACAGATCAACAAAAAAACTGTTGTTTTGCACCATCAAATGAATATCAAGAGGTTTGGTTGCAACCCTGGCCACCGCATCCACGACAACCGGGCCTATCGTAAGATTGGGCACAAAATGTCCATCCATCACATCCACATGCACAAAATCACAACCGCCCTCGCAGATGGCTTCCACATCCCTTGCCAAATATCCAAAATCGGCAGAAAGTATACTTGGGGCAACTAACATAAATAATCCTCATTGTTAATTTAATAGGTATGATTATAGCATACCGTAGATTTGGCAATGCCAAATTTTATCCAATCCCTTATATAATTTTAAAAGAAAAGAAAAATTCAGACACAACCGGAACACACCTTAAGCAAATTTTATGCTATTTTTATCTATAATCGCACAAAATATTCGAGGTTTCATACCTGAACGTATGAAGTCTACATTACTATAGAAGGTATTATCATGTCAAGAAAATGTTCAATTTCAGGCAAAGGCCCGCTTACGGGAAATAACGTTTCTCATGCAAACAACAAAACAAAAAGAAGACAACTTCCAAATATCAGAACTGTAAAAATTACACTTGAAGATGGAACAACCCAACGCATTAAAGTTGCTGCTTCTACACTCAGAACAATGAAAAAACAAGCTGCCAAAGCTACGGCAGCGAACTAATATCCCTTTTAGGGATATAGCATTTTGAGTGCTATTGCCACACTAAAAACGTTTCTCAACCGGAGAAGCGCTCCCAAACCTCATACTACACTAAATGATGAGTATTATTCTCATTTAGCCCCTTTTAGACTTCCGCTTATTCTTACTGTTTTTATGATGCTTATCGGTACCATGGGCTATATGGTCATTGACGACTTTCCTCTTATGGATGCTATCTATCAAACCGGCATCACCTTTACTGCGGTAGGATTTGGAGAGATGCGTCCTATCTCTGATCTGGGAAGAATATTTACAATTACCCTGATTATCTTTGGCTTTATTGTATTTTCCATCGCTATAGGTATTATCGCGGAAGTAGTCAAAAAGAGTGAATTTCAAAAAACTGCCAAGGAGCGCCGCATGCTTTAGAGACATTGCCAATGTAACTATCATCGGGATACGCCAAAAAGATGACAAATTCATACCCATGCCAAAAGGAGACACTATCATCATGCCAGAATCAAAACTTTTACTGATAGGCACAAGCGAAGGTATCAGCAAAGCCAAAAAAATCATATGCAAAAAAGAAAAACCGGAGGAGCTCAAATATGTTTAAACTTTTTCCCCTAAAGAACGGCCTTGAAAATGTGCAAGGCTTTTTTTTCGGTGCCGCCAATGTAGGTATGCGCACCAAACCGTCAGATTCAAGTTCAAATGAAATAGCCGGCGATGTTGCTTTTATACGCAGTGATACACCTTGTGATATCGCTGCAGTATTCACCACCAATGTTTTTCAGGCGGCCCCCATTAAACATTTCAAAAATACCCTAAAGATTTTCAAACTAATTTTGTGCTAATGAATGCCAAAAATGCCAATGCCATGACAGGAGAAAAGGGTATTGAAGATATAGACACCGTCTTCTATTCTCTTTCAAAGAAAATCGATGTACTCAATCCTGTCATGAGTTCTACCGGGGTAATCGGATATCGTTTGCCGATCGATAAAATCACTTCCGCATTTGATGCATTCGATTTCAATGCCAGAAATTCCGACCAAACCGCAAAAGCCATCATGACAACAGACAGCTTTAAAAAAGAGCTTGCCTACAAAGTGGAACTCGAAGATGGCACGTCTTTTCATATTGCAGCTATCTGTAAAGGCGCGGGGATGATCAATCCTGCCATGGCAACGATGCTCTGCTTTATCATTACTGATGCAAATATCCCCAAATCCGACATGGCCGAACTGCTCGGTACGTCGGCGGAAGACTCTTTTAACCGCATTTCTGTCGATGGCGATACCTCAACCAATGATACCGTCATGCTGCTTGCCAACAAACAAAGCGGAAGTTATCATAAAGAAGCTTTTTCCCAAGCACTGGGGAAAATCATGTTCGAACTGGCTATGCTTATCCTCAAAGATGGCGAAGGAGCAAACAAACTTGTCGCGTTTGAAGTAAAAGGGGCCAAAAGCCAAGAGGAAGCCAGAAAAGCCTCAAGGGCACTCAGCAACTCATTGCTTGTCAAAACAGCACTTTTCGGAGAAGACCCAAACTGGGGGCGTATCGCTTCTACGATAGGCGCCAGCGGCATTGCATGCGATGATCATACACTCACCATTCACTATGATGACCTGCTCATCTATTCGGGCGAACACAGGGAGCTGGACAAAGTGCGCGAAGATAAAGCCTATACCATCATGAAACAGGATAGTTTTAAAGTCACTTGCGACTTAGGCTTGGGAGATGGAGCTTACACCTCTTACGGTTGTGATCTAAGCTATGAATATGTGAAAATTAATGCAGAGTATAGAACCTGAAAGATTCTCTTAATATTAATACGATTCTAACCGCAAAAACGATAAACTATTATAAATGATTACCAGGAGTACATATGCTACATGAATATAGAGATGAAATCGGCCATTTAAAACAAGAAAATGCGCATTTTGCTAAAATTTTTGAAAAACACAATGAATTAGACCAAAAAGCCAAAGATGCAGACGAGGGGCGTCTTTCATTGACTGACATGGAACTTGAAACTATCAAAAAAGAGAAGCTTAGGCTTAAAGACGAAGCTTATCAAATGATCTTAGAGTATAAAAAATCTCAAGCTTAAGTCTTTTTTTGTGAGTCTTTGACTCACTTCCTTTCTTTTTAAATATTATTTTTGTACTTCTTTTATCGCCAGCATACAACACAATGGATACAAACAACATCATGAAAACATTCGATACCATCAGAGAAATACCTCAGGCACTTTTAGAAAATCTAGCCTCTTTAGGTTTTAGCCAAATGACGCAGATACAAGACAAAGCTATTGCTCCTATCTTGGAAGGAAAAGATATCCTCGCCCAATCCAAGACAGGTTCAGGTAAAACTTTGGCATTTGGACTGCCTTGTGTCATGCGTACAGATATGGACAAAAACAAGCCTCAAACACTCATTATCACGCCTACCCGGGAACTGGCAGACCAAATAGCCGTCGAACTTCGAAAAATAGCATCCTATAAAGCCAATCTCAAAATCATTACGCTCTATGGGGGTGTGCCGCTTCGTGCACAGGCGCAGTCGCTTGCCAAAGGTGCCCATATTCTTATCGGCACGCCTGGGCGCCTCCAAGACCATCTCGCCAAAGAAACGCTTGTGCTTGATAGTATTAAAACACTTGTGCTTGATGAGGCAGACCGTATGTTGGATATGGGTTTTTATGATGAGATCATCAAGATAAGCTCCAATATGCCTCGATCCAAACAAACACTTCTTTTCTCGGCAACCTTTCCTTCCAAGATAGAAAAATTAGCCAAAGCCCTCTTAAAACAACCTCTTGTCCTTAAAGTAGATACACTTCAAGAAAGCACCAAAATAGATGAGATAGTCTATGAAACTTCTGATAAATTTAAAGCTCTCACAGTACTTATACAATCTTACAAGCCCAAATCTCTGCTTATTTTTTGTAACACAAAAGTGCAAGCTGTATCTCTTGCCGATGCATTGCACCGTCATGGGCACTCGGTCATAGATATACACGGGGATCTGGAACAAAAAGAGCGCAACGAATCTGTCATTGTTTTTTCTAACGGTTCTAAACGTATACTGGTTGCTACTGATGTTGCTTCAAGAGGCCTGGACATTAAAGATATTGAGCTTATTGTCAATTATGACCTGCCTTTTGATAAAGAAGTATATACCCATCGTATCGGACGCACAGGGCGTGCTGACGCAACAGGAACAGCGATCTCTCTCTACGAACCTAAAGAGAGTACCAAATGCTCCTATATCACCTCTTTGGCCCGCACGGCAGACATAAAAGAGTTGCATGTCGACGCAGCATTCAAAATGACGTCCGACTATGATACGCTCTGCATCAATGGCGGCAAAAAAACCAAACTTCGTGCTGCAGACATATTGGGTACTTTATGCAAAGAGGTAGGCATTGGCCATCAAATGATAGGAAAGATAAATATCACGGACACGAAGTCTTACATTGCCCTTCATCACTCAGTGGTAAATAATGTTTTAAAAGCATTGAAAAACACAAAGATCAAGAAGAAGAAATATCTAGCTTGGATTGTAGGATAAGCTGCTCTTTTGGCTACAGTATCTATTCTTCAAGTATCTCTTTTCTTCTTTTGTTTCGGACGATATAAAAAAGAGTAATCAGCACCACACATAGAAGGGCGATCAGTGTTGCCGACGTAAGATATTCAGAGATAAGTGCTTCATTTGAACCAAGCAAATACCCCAATGCCACCAAAACAACTACCCAGATGCCTGCACCCAATCCGGTATAAAAAGAAAACTTTGCAACATTCATGCGTGCCAGTCCTGCCGGCAACGAGATAAGCTGTCTAATGCCGGGGATAAGCCTTCCGTTAAAAGTTGAAAGCTCTCCGTGCTGATTGAAAAATTTTTCAAGTTTCTCAAGTGTTTTAGGCTGGATAAACATATATTTTCCGTATTTTAGCAAAAAACTTCTGCCCAACTTTAACGCAAGATAATAATTGAAAAGGGCACCCGCCACAGAACCCAATATGCCTGAAAATACAACCAGATAAAGGTTCATCTCATTTTTATGGGCAAGATAACCGGCAGGAACCATAATGACTTCGCTTGGAAAAGGGAAAAAAGTGCTCTCCACAAACATCAGAAGAAAGATGCCCCAATATCCCCACTCCCCAATAGTCGCAACAAGAGCATCGGCTATATTATGTATCATACAGAAATTGGCTTACTCGGTGTAAGCGCCAACGCCGGTCAGCTTAGCATAACGCTGTTCAAGCAATTCACTTTCAGAAAGTTCTCTGAGTGATTTCACGCTTTTCAAAAAATACTCTTTAAGCACTTGCGCCGCGGCCTCTTTATCACGATGCGCGCCTATAAGCGGCTCATCAAGCACATCATCGACAAGCTTATGTTCGAAAAGATCATTGGGGGTTATTTTCAGTGCCTTTGTTGCCGCCTCTACTTTGGAAGGGTCGTTCCATAAAATAGCAGAACACCCTTCCGGAGAAATAACAGCAAAGATAGAATAACGCATCATCGCAAGCTTATCTGCCACACCGATCGCCAAAGCACCTCCGGAACCCCCTTCGCCGATAACAATGGAAACAAGCGGCACCTTTACTGAAGCAAATTCAAAAAGATTTCTTGCGATCGCTTCGCTCTGGCCTCTCTCTTCAGCGCCGAGTCCAGGGTAGGCGCCCGGAGTATCTATAAGCATTAAAACAGGTATATCAAATTTCTCTGCCAACCTGACTGCCCGAAGCGCTTTTCTGTATCCCTCAGGATTGGGCATACCAAAATTTCTTTTGATTTTATTTTTGACGCCGCGCCCTTTCTGTTCACCGATCACCATGGTTTTTTGGCCATCTATCCAACCAATATAGCATACCATGGCAGGATCATCTCTAAATGCTCTATCTCCATGAATTTCATAGGCATCCTCCATAATGATCCTGATATAGTCTAGCGCATAAGGCCTATCCGGATGACGCGCAAGCTGAAGTTTTTGATAATCGCTAAGAGAGCCAAATGTTTTTGCTACTTCTTTTTCTAAATCTTTTTGAAGTTTTGCAAGAGCAATTGTATTTCCGCTAGCCTGTGCGGACACAAGGTCTTCTTGAATTTGCGCAATTTTTTGTTCAAAATCCAGATAGGTTGTCATTGGAAAATCCTTATACTTTTTTAAAGATGACGACCCCGTTGGTACCACCAAAACCAAATGAATTACTCATCGCTACATTTATTTCTGCTTTTCTTGCAACATTAGGCACATAATCCAAATCACAATTCTCATCTGCTGTCGTATAATTTACGGTAGGAGGAAGCAC
>JAUPLS010000024.1 GCA_030836805.1 Campylobacterota bacterium
CTAGATGGTCCGGTGTGATGGGAAGCAAAAGGTAGATGTCGGGCGATGCGCTATGGGTGTGATGGAGGGTGAAAGAGCTGGTTTCAAGCACCCAGATCGGCGCATCAGGGTTGAGCGCCGCCAAGGGTGTGCCGATGTTGCCTCCGCTTACGGCGCCGCGTTTTTGCAGAAGATGGGTGAGCATCTGTGTGGTGGTGGTTTTGCCGTTGGTGCCGCTGATCCAAATCGTGAAAGGCTTTTGCCCTTCAAATGAGTCATGAGAGTTTGGGTGTTTTATCGGTTGCTCATTGCTCATTACTAATTCCTCGTTACCAAGAAAGTAGTCATACTCGCTGAGCAGATGTTTGGCGTTTTGGATGAGCGGATGGGTCGGTTTGAGGCTGGGGGTGGTCACTTCAAGTTCGCTTGCATCAGGGTCAAAGAGATGCGAAGGAAAGAGGCGGTTTCCCTCTTCGTCCGTGTAAGGCTTTTTGACGTTGTCGTCAAAAAAGGTGCATCCTCCCCCTAAAGCGTGAGCGATCGCCTTGGTGGTCAGTCCGTATCCAAAAAGTGTCGGTTTCATGAAAAACTCCGTTTATCAAATGAGTAACTAGTAACTAGCAGTGAGTAATGAGTAACTAGTAATGAGTAACTAGTAATGAGTAATAAATAATGAGTAACTAGTAATGAGTGGTTGGTGTTTTTCATAGACTTCCTTGTTTTACGGTCTTTGTGCTAGAAACGAGCAATTTGAGCAATTCATTTATGTCCGGTTCAATACTTTTATACATTGCTTGATCAATATAATCAGACTGATGTAAAAGTTCAAGCCAGTATTTTGTTTCATTCGCTTCTTTTAGAGCAACCATAAGTTTATTTAAAAAATCTGCTTTTGATTGTGCATATTTAGCTTCACGGATAAGGGCACCCACGGCAGTACCGCTTCTTAATATTTGCTTTGAGAGAATATACTCTTTATGATTATTTTGCATATATTTAAATAGTTTAATCATACGCAATGAAAAAGAAAAACTTTTTTCATTTAAAGGATCGTTGTTTTTTAGTTGCTCGTTGCTCATTGCTCGTTGCTCATTTTTAAAATTATCTGAACTTAAACGAGATGAGTGCGAGCAGGTTGGCAAGAAAAGAGATCATCCAAAAACGGACGATGATCTTGTTTTCTGCCCATTTTTTGAGTTCAAAATGATGATGTATGGGCGCCATCAGAAAGATGCGTTCTTTGCGGAACTTATAGCTTCCCACTTGCAAAATCACAGAAACCGTCTCGATCACAAAGATAAATCCTATGAGAAGAAGAAGGATCTCGCTTTTGCCCAGTATCGCAAGATAGGCCAGAAAACCGCCAACGGCCAAACTCCCTGTATCTCCCATAAATACTTCGGCAGGATAGCAGTTGTACCAAAGAAATCCAAGCAATCCTCCCGCGAGTGCTGCAGCCATGATCGTCATCTCTCCGACACCTTTGATGTTAGGCACAAGAAGATAGCCGCTAAAGATAGCATGTCCCGTTACATAGAGAATCATCCCTAAAGAGGCGAGGGCAATGACGGAAGGCACAGTGGCCAATCCGTCAAGCCCATCGGTGAGGTTGACTGCATTGGTTGTAGCCAAAAAAACAAGCACCCAAAATAAAATCGCAAAATAGCCAAGGTCAAAGAGCGGTGTTTTGAGAAAAGGAACATAAAACTCTGTCGGAAAACCCGCATACAAGAGCAATCCGGAAACCAAAACCGAAATAATGATCAAAAGGGCCATTTTGCCTTTCGGCGTAAGTCCTTCAAGATTGTTGCCAGATAGTACTTTGCCGATATCGTCTTTAAAACCGACCAGTCCAAAACCCAAAAGCGTCATGATTCCACCCCAGACATAGGAATTGGAAAGTTTGGCTGAGAGTAAAGTCGCGATCAGGGTTGCGATGATAAAAACAGCGCCGCCCATCGTAGGAGTATGCTTTTTGCCTTCATGCGCAGGGACATATTTGCTGATGGGCTGATTGGCTTTTTTGGAGACGGCCCATGCCAGATAGCGAGGAATGGCAAAAATCGTAAAGACAAAGGCGAAAAAAAATGCAAAACCTGCGCGTACGGAGATGTATCCGAAAAGATTGATATTTAAAAGTTGTGAAAGTTCAAACAGCATTGCATTTCTTTCATTAAAGATTTAGGAAAGGTTATTTTACTATTATTTCAATAAATTTTGAGTATTCTAATGGACAGGTTGCGTATCATTCTGTACCCCATAGGTATGTGTGCGGATTATTTTTTCAGAATGGGCGATACGGGGTCAAAACAGAACAATGAAATACAGAACAGGAAAGGATAAGGATGCCTGGACAAAAAACGATCTTGATCATCACGGACGGCATAGGATGGAAGCCAAACAGTGCGTGCAATGCTTTTGCAGATGCGGTAAAACCCACTTATGAGATGCTTTTTAAAACAGCACCCAGGGCATTGATCTCTACGCATGGGCTGAGTGTAGGGTTGCCGGTAGGGCAGATGGGGAACTCTGAGGTGGGGCATATGACTATAGGGGCGGGGAGGATACTCTATCAGGACTTGGTCAAAATCTCTTTGGCGCTTGAAAATAGGAGTATGGAGCGAAATCAAGCCCTCAATGAAACTTTGACAAAGAGCAGCAGGGTCCACCTTATTGGGCTTTTAAGTGACGGAGGAGTGCATTCTCATATAGAGCATACGATAGGGCTGGCAAAGCTTGCCAAGGCAAGAGGGAAAAAGGTCTTTTTGCATCTGATTACTGACGGAAGGGATGTAAGCCCTGTTTCTGCAAAAACGTATATAGGGCAGATAGAAGCCATTTGCGACGAGGATATCTCTATAGCTACAGTGGGCGGGCGTTTTTTTGCAATGGACAGAGATAATCGCTGGGAGAGAGTAGAAAAAGGATATAGGGCTATCGCCGAAGCCTTACCAAAAAGTTCTTTACCTCCCCAAAAGTATGTGGATGCAAGCTATGCCAAAAAAGAAACCGATGAATTTATAGAGCCTGCGGCATTTGACGGATATGGAGGGCTTAAAGAAGGGGACAGCGTTGTTTTCACAAACTTTCGTTCAGACAGGGCAAGAGAGATTGTTGCGGCTTTGGGAGAAAAAACATTTGACAGATTTACAAGGCGTTATGTGCCACTGCATATTGCTACGATGACACAGTATGATGCTACTTTTATTTATCCAATACTTTTCCCCAAAGAGCCCCCGAAAAATACGTTAGCCGAAGTAGTAAGCGATGCAGGTTTGAGCCAGTTTCATGTAGCAGAAACTGAAAAATATGCCCATGTTACTTTTTTTATGAACGGGGGGATAGAAGTGCCTATGATAGGCGAAAGCAGAGTGCTTATCCCCAGCCCGAATGTAAAAACCTATGATATGCAGCCCCAGATGTCTGCGCCGGAAGTAGGCGATGCTGTTGTTGCGGCGATGGATGAAGGATACGATCTGATTATTGTCAATTTTGCCAATGGCGATATGGTCGGCCATACAGGCAACTATGAAGCGGCACGCCAGGCGGTACATGCCGTAGATACCGAACTTGGAAAAATTATTGCAAGGGCCAAAGAGAATGGGTATGCTATCGTTTTGACCAGTGACCATGGAAACTGTGAAGAGATGTGTGACAAAGAAGGGCATATCCTTACCAACCATACCGTAGGCGAAGTGTGGTGTTTTGTATTGGCTGAGGGTATCGACAAAGTCAGGGAGGGCGGAGGCCTTAACAATATAGCCCCTACGGTCCTTAAAATTATGGGGCTTAAGATCCCCCAAGAGATGAATGAGCCGCTAATTTGACAGATATTGACTAAATTTTCATTTCATAGTATTATTAAATAAATCTTAAACAATAAAGACATGGGATAGAAGAGTATAATAATGAAATTTTTGGTGAAAAACAAAGAGAATTTTACTGCCCTAGGATGAGGTGGGTATATCTTGTAGATTTTGGTTCTAAGGGATGAATATAAAAGGAGGAAAAGAGAATGGAAAAAAAGATAAAAGAATCAGTTGGGACATTGCTGGCTCATATTATTAAAATGGATCACAGAGATATCGAAAAGACGGCACCGCTTTTTTGTGAGATTATGGGACAGGATTTTGAGTGCAGCTCTGAAGAAGCCGAAATATTTCTTCGCAGGATAGTCAATGAACCGTACGATCTGGATGCACATATAAAGATCATCAATCAGGCGTTTTGTGATGATAAACTTTCAAAGTTCCATCTTTTAGAACAGCTCAATCACGTCATCTATTCAGACAAGATCACCCCCCAAGATTATGAAATTTTTGAAGATATTAAAAACAGGCTTTTTGCGCGCAACTAATCTAAACGTGCGCATGCTACAATGGCATGCATATAAAGTAAAAATCAAAAAAGGGTAAAAATGAAATTTTCAGGATCAAATGTATTGGTAACAGGTGCCAGCAGAGGCATTGGTGCACAAGTCGCTCAAACGCTTGCAGAAATGGGACTTAAGGTGTGGATCAACTATCGAAGCGGCGAAGCACAGGCAAATACAATTAAATCCCAAATAGAAGCCAGGGGCGGCAAAGCAGAAGTTATCGGATTTGATGTGAGCGACGAAGAGGGTTTTGTGAACGCTGTAAAATATATCGTAGAAGCAGACGGGGAACTTTCATATCTTGTCAATAATGCAGGGATTACCAACGATAAGCTTGCTATGCGCATGAAAACAGAAGAGTTTATGTCTGTGATCGAAGCAAACCTTAAATCCACTTTTA
>JAUPLS010000169.1 GCA_030836805.1 Campylobacterota bacterium
CCCAGCAATACCGGAATGGTATTACGGTCACAATCGGACTATTCTCATTCGGGAATCTTTAATGTCGGTTACAATTTTGCAGATGTTTTCGATCTTAAGTACACAAAACTCTATACGCACAACGGCATGAAGAGTACTAAGCTGAGTGTAGGAGAGTTTGGTTCAAACCAGAATGAGATTTTTTTCTATTATGATTTGGAATGGGAAGAGAGAACTTTGCAGGCCGATCAGGTTAATGGCAATTTGGACTATGAAATTTTTGATAGGAAGAGTGAGTTTGGTTTTGGATACGAGAAAGCCTCTGCAGAGCTGAGTCAACCAAACAATTTCCGATATATTTATGTTGATGATGACGGTATCGATACAGGCGAGCTTCCGTATCTTCAAAAAACATCAAACCAGTCTGCCAAAAGACTGTCTTCGAATGATACCGTAGATGCTTTTTATCTCAAAAATAAATTTTATATCGATCTTTTTGGCGAAGAAGACTATATTGATGTCGGTTTCTCGGACAGTCACAAAGAGAGAAGATCGAAAATTAACTCTTTTGGTATCAAGATCAATGGAGATGAAACCGAGTTTACCGACGATATCGATACGATTTATGATCAGTTTGTCCGTCCGGACATCCGGTTTGACGATAGACGGCTAACACTTGAAAATTATACGCAGGCAAAAAATTATTTTGATGCCAATGTGGATGAACCCAATTTGTATGTAAACCTATTTTTGAAGCCGGCAGAAAAGCTTGACATTTTGCTTGGCACCAGAGCAGTGAATGTTGAGCAGACAACCACTTTGTATTATTTGTATACACGCAGGGAGCATCCCGGAGAAGAGTATGATCCTGCCAAAAATAATACCTATCAGAAATATGATCGTGTGCTAGAGTTGAAGGATGAGCTTTTCCCCAGTACATCGCTTAAGTATAGGTTTGATGAGGACAATACCCTGGATATCGCATACTCAAAAACATACATTTTGCCGGATCTTAGAGAGGCTTCGGGCGGTATCTATACGCATCCGTACGAGATAGCGGATATTAGAGGCAACCCTGATCTCAACCATACGATCATTGACAGCTATGATATTAAATATAGCCATTATTTTTCTTCGGCAGAAAGCATGAAAGTAGGATTGTTTTACAAAACCCTCGATCAGCCGATCGAAGATACGCAGTTGCCGTCATCCTCACTGCCGATCTATTCATTTCAAAATTCAGAAAGCGCAGAAATGTACGGTATAGAATTGGATGGGAGAAAAGGGTTGGGCTTTTTACATAAAGGGCTAAAAGATTTTTATCTCTCCGGAAATTTTACCTATGCAGATTCTGAAGTAACTCTAGGAGAAGAACAGGAAAAAATATTGAGCACAAATCACAGGCAGCTGCAGGGATTGTCGCAGATTGTAGTGAATGTTGCATTATCGTATGAGCAAGACGATAGAAGCGTGACATTAGCCTACAATAAAATGGGAGAGAGAATCAGGAAACTCGGAATGAAAGATGATGGAGGATTGGTCGTATATCCTGATTATATGGAGGATCCGGCGGCTATTCTTGATCTGGTTTGGATAGAACAATTCAAAAATGATTTAAGTTTAAAAATAAAATTTGGAAATATACTTGACGGTGAAACGGTATGGTTCCAGCAAGATGAAGACCATGCGATTAAAAAGTTTAAAGAAGGAAGAAATTTCAGTTTCAGCGCATCGTATAAATTTTAATATATTCTCAATCTAATCCATCCGGATGCAGAATGAATGATTGATTATCTGTTTGTCGTATCGGGGGGATCGCTTATGAAATCCATTTGCGACCAGATTGTCTTGGCAGCCCGGTTTGGATGGAGTATATTGAATCATTTGTAGATATAATGAATGCATACCAATAGATTGTTACCATTTTGTAACTTTTTTGTTATAAAATTTCATACTAAAGAAACCGAGGAAGATACAAAATGAAAAAGATCGTACTTTCTGCAGCTGCCATTACGATGATGGCAACGGCAGCAACTGCAAGCACAGGCTCTGAACTCAAAGAGCTTAAAGCGCAAATGGCTGCTATGGCCGAGAAAATTGCTCAGCTGGAAGCAAAACAGGCTGAAGCTGTTGAAACCAAAGGGGTTGAAAACGCATCGCAACTTACCTCTAAAGCCCCTGTTATTGAGCTGAGCGGCACGCATTACCTTGGATTTGTCAGCGATAGTACAGGCGATGAAACAGACAACAGATTCGAGACGAGAAGAAACTATTTGCAAGTAAAAGGTTTCTTTGAGGACAATCCGAAGAATTACTTCAGGATCACGCTTGATACGTTCCAAAATACAGGCGAAACAGACGCAGAAGATGGAGATAGCTGGGAAGTCAGGCTGAAGTATGCCTATCTCTATCTTGACAACGTACTGCCTTATACGGGCGTAGAGATCGGCCAGTCGCACAGGCCGTGGATCGACTATGAGGAGCATGGCGGATGGAACTATCGTTCGATCTCCAAAGTTATGGTCGAAGCAGATGCGGGAGCACACTTGACAAACTCTGCAGACCTCGGTGTAAACTTCAAGACAAAAACGCCTCATTTTTCATCTGAGCTCGGGCTTTTTAACGGCGAGGGGTATCACGATTTCGAAAGCGGAGACGGACTCAGTGCCGAGTGGAGACTTACCGGCCACCTTCTTGGAACGGGCAAAGAAAAAAGAAAAGATGATATGACTTACGCAGACGTATCGTTCTTTGGGCAGTGGAATGATGAGAGCAACAAACACAAAGGCGAAGACCTTAACTGGTACGGGCTACATGCGGTATACAACCAGCCTGAATTCTTGCTGGCTGGGCAGTATGTGAATACCGAAGATGCGAATGCAAAATATGCCGGTGACGGATGGTCTGTCAACGGCGAGTTCAGGCTGGCAACGCTTTCTGAAAGCATGAAAGACTACGGCATCATCGGCAGATACGACAGCTGGGACCTTGACAACTACACAGAAAAAGAAAGAAGAAGAACCATCGCCGGCCTTACATACCAGTACAACAAATATGTAGAGTTTATCGCCAACTACCTCAACGAAGAGATAGATGGCATAGACGATAAAGATGCGATCATGCTTACAACAGAAGTAAACTGGTAACGTTTGCTTATAAATCTTGAGACTCATTAAAAGAGCATCGTTTTTGGTGCTCTTTTCTACTTTTCTACTTCTATTTTATTTATTTTACCCCTTTTTCTTTTTTGCTCATCGTTTTATGCGGCAAGAGATGTTATACTTTAATTTACAGATTTGAAACAGGGGTGAGTGCATGAATCACATGCTAAAAATAGTTTTAGGTGCAGGTTTTGCCGCGATAGTGGCATTTTATGTCAACAGCACCATGGGCAATATGCCTCATGGCGGGTTTTTGGTGCTGGCAGCGGTTTTTGGTGCTTATATGGCGATGAATATTGGAGCCAATGACGTGGCCAATAACGTGGGGCCTGCAGTGGGTGCGGGCGCATTGAGTATCGGCGGGGCTATTTTGGTTGCTTCTGTTTTTGAGGCGGCCGGCGCACTGATAGCCGGCGGTGATGTCGTGGGAACCATCAAAGAGGATATCATTGATCCTGCTGTTTTTGGCAATAATTCGGGAATTTTTGTTTATGCGATGAGCGCGGCACTTTTGGCTGC
>JAUPLS010000004.1 GCA_030836805.1 Campylobacterota bacterium
AACGCTATAAACATTCCGCCTGCGAAAGGCTTTTTTATTATGAAGTTTTTTAATGCTGCTCTTACGATGGCTTTGCTATAATTTTTTATCTAAATCCAAAGGCTTGCCGCCCTATGCTCACCGAGAGCCTGCCATACTATTCTTACCGTGATTATTTAACTCAAAAATATGGAGAACCCCTTTTTCGTGTACCCATTGATCTGGAGCTTGGCTGCCCCAACAGACGCCCCGATGGGTCGGGGGGGTGTACATTTTGCCCCGAAAACGGCGCAAGGGCTATTCAAACACTTGATGTCAAGGGTACCCAAGCGCAATTAGAAACAGGAATTTCTTTCGCAAGAAAACGCTACAAGGCACGCCGCTTTATGCTCTATATTCAAGCCTATACCGGCACTTTTACCTCGGTTATCCAACAAAAAAAAAGATACTCGGAGCTTTTGGAAGCTTATCCTTTTGATGCTATCAGTATCGGTACCAGGCCTGATTGTCTCTCCGATGCAACGCTAAATTATCTTAAAGAGTTAAATGAAACACTCGATGTCTATGTCGAACTAGGTGTGCAAACGATCCACAACAAGACCCTTGAGCGCATCAATCGCCAACACGACTGGCAGTCAAGCCTCGATGCCATTACCGCTCTCAAAGCGCACAATATCAAAGTCTGCGCACATATCATTGTGGGGCTTCCCGGCGAAGATCGCGAACATTACCTCCAAACGATCCAAACGCTTGCTCCACTTGGCCTTGACGGTATCAAAATCCACAATCTGCATATCATCAAAAATACCCAGCTAGCCAAAGAGTATCTTGCCCAACCGTTTGCGGTGATGAATGAACAAGAATATGCCGAAATCCTTATCGAACTTATCCGCCGTCTGCCGCCCAACCTGCCATTGATGCGCTTTGCAACCGATACCCCGGATAAAGAGATTATTGCCCCAAAATGGCAGATGAGCAAAGGGCAGTTTTCAGATTATGTTACAGAGCAGATGAATCTTCGCGGCTATCGCCAGGGAGACCTTTTTGGAAAAGGCAATGAAGAGCCCCAATTGCCTATGCCAAATGTTTTTGAATGTAAAGACGGAAGCTATACCATTTGGAACGAAATGTTCCGGGATTACTATCATCCAAGATCCGGAGCCAGAGCGCAGGGCAGCGAACTTTTTGTTGCAGGAGCCTCGTTGAGGGAACGTCTAAAAAGAGGGGCTGTGCGATTGCTCGATATCGGTTTTGGTATGGGATATAATAGCTTGCTTGCCTGCGAAGCAGCCCGGAATACAGCGCTTCATGCACTTGAAATCCACGCAGTCGACCAAGACCGCAGAGTAATTCTTCAAAGTGCAAATACTGTAAAAAATATTCCCGGCGAAAAACTCGCGTGGCCGCAGATTCTAAAAGAACTCTATAAAAACAGCATATACGCTTCAGAATACTTCGATATAACCCTTCACAACAGTGATATCAGATATGCCCTTACTCAGCAAGAAGGAACGTTTGATGTGATCTTTCTTGATCCATTTATCGAACGGTCCAACTGCAGAATGGTGACACTCGAACTTTTTGAGCATTTAAAAAAAATTCTTAAAAGTGACGGGGTTCTTATTTACTCGGGTATTAATACAGCAAGCCTTTCAGCTATGGCTGATGCGGGCTTTTGTCTCATGGCTGCCGGTAGGCCCAAAAGCGACATACACGGCATTGTCGCCAAACATGCGGGCCCTTCTTTGGAATATAACAATATTGTGCCTTACCGCGACCCTTATGGTGTCTGGACTGACCGCAAGATCCGCCAGCACCGAGAGCAAGAGATCAAAAAACAAAAACACTAACTGTATCATTAGCAACCTATAAACATATAACGCATACCCATATTTTAAAAAGGTCCAATAAACATGATAAACAAAAAACTAATTGAAGAAAAACTTTCCAAAGTGATTTATCCCGGCTTTTCAAAAAGCATTGTAGATTTTGGCTTTGTTAAAGATATCTCCGCTACAAACAACAGGATTGATATTTATTTGGATATCCCCTCTTCGGCACCGGAAATTGAAACACAATTGCATGAAGAGATACATAAAAGGATCTCTTTATTGGGAAACTTGCAGATAAATATTTTTATCGCAAAACCAAAAATACCCAAAGAAACAAGTTCACATGGTAAAAATGTACTCCCGAATATTCAAAATTTTATTATGATAAGCAGCGGAAAAGGCGGCGTGGGAAAATCTACTACCTCGGTCAACCTTGCCATCGCGCTCGCACAACAAGGCAAAAGAGTCGGACTGCTTGATCTGGATATCTACGGGCCAAATATCCCTAGAATGATGGGGATAGAAGGAAAGGAGCCTGTTTTTCTGGGCAATAAAATAAAGCCCATTGTGGCACACAATGTTCAAGTTATGTCTATTGGATCGCTTGTTGAAAGAGGCGCTTCTCTTATCTGGAAAGGCGCCATGGTTACACAAGCAATTGAACAAATGCTGGAAGATATCTTGTGGAATAAACTCGATATATTGCTCTTTGATATGCCTCCGGGCACAGGGGATGCACAGTTGGCTCTGGCACAAAATCTGCCCGTGACTGCCGGGGTATGTGTTACAACTCCTCAAAAAGTGGCACTTGATGATACCATTCGCAGCATGGATATGTTTACCCAACTGCACATTCCCATCGCGGGGATTGTCGAAAATATGAGTGGCTTTATCTGTCCGGATTCCGGCAAAGAGTATGATATTTTCGGAAAAGGCACCACAAAACCGCTTGCTGAGAATTATCATACAGAAATTTTAGGGGAAATTCCTATCGAACCTGCCATCAGAGAAGGGGGCGATAGCGGTCTGCCGATCACTGTTTTGGCACCCCAGTGTGAAACATCCAAAAGGTATCAAACAATAGCTGCTAAAATTTGGGAAATCGTACTCAAGATAAATGAAGAAGGCGGAGTAAATAACGAAAAGATACAGCCTACCGTCTTTTAGGCTAATTTTGTTATATCTTTGTACCTTCCTCTTTGAAGGTACAAAGATTTTTTATTTAATGGTGTTCATCTGCATCAAGGCTGAAGAGCTTTGTTCCCACATAATATAACAGGATACATAAACCCAATCCTCCAAGCGAAATCATAATCTCCGTTATACTGGGAAAATAATGAACCCATGATGGAGCAAGTTGGTATTCAGTTGTTTTCATCATTTGAAGCGGTTTAAGTTGAGTATCGTGTACAAGATTATATCGCATAAAAAATACCCCTACCATGCCGCTAAGTGATGCCCAAAACATACCTGTTAGATTTTTTCCCATATCTTTTAAAATGATAAAAAGAGGAATCAACATAGCCAAAACTACCTCTGCCCAGAATGTCCAAGAACCCAAAATATGCACGGCAACATCTGCACGGTTTGGCATATCCCCATAAATATCGGTTAAAAATTTCCAAGTGACAAAGAAAATCAAGATAGAGATTAAAAGCCCTTGAATTTTTGCCAGGTTGGCGAGCATCACTTTTGCATTTTCCGGAAACTGCAACTTGTATCTAAATCCCATCATAATAAAGGCAATAAAAATTCCTGTAATAAATGCGGTTAAAATAAAATAGGTCGGATAAAATACACCGTTTGAGATGGTTCTGGCATTTAAAAATCCAAATACCCCCCCAAGGTTTGAGTGCGCCGCAAGACCCACCAAAAGTCCCGTTAAACCAAAAAATTTTGCCATTTTCATATTGTGCTTGAGCAAAAAGACAAACTCAATAATCATAAAAGTCAAATAAAGTCCGTAAAGAGTTCCCATCCACCAAATAGCACTGGTAAGCCCCGGGGAAAGAACATTATATATGAGCATGGTTACAGGGTGGCCGATCTCAAAAGCGATCACTGCAAACCCTGCCATAATGGTAACAATAGAGCCAAAAATAGCTCTTTTTGAGATCATTTCATAATCTTTAAATCCAAAAACATCTCCTAAAGACCCTACAATACAAAGTCCCGTTGAACTCACAACAAAGAAGATATAAACTGCGATAAGCAATCCCCATGGATGCTCTCTGGTTACGTTATAAGCATGATGTCCATGCATCAGATAAGTTGCTACGCCCAAAACAAAAAATGCTAAAAAAGCCAGTGTAATAACTGCTACAAGCATATTTCTAGGTGTTTTTTCAAAATTCAATAAATCTTTTATTCCTATCTTATTAAAAGGAATAGTAGCGATAAACTCTTTTATACTCTGTTTTTGTTGAATAGTTTCTGCCATCAATAACTCCTTATGTTAGATAGAATAATTTTGGTTTAGTGCCAAGATGTGATTTAAGACTAAAGTGCTCTCTAGTTCTAAGCAGTTCGCTGATTTCACTATTGGGATCATCAAGATCACCAAATGTTCGTACTTTCGTAGGACAGGTATTCTGACATGCTGTAGTGGTTTCACCCCTTGCCAATCTTGTATCACTACAGAAATTACATTTATCCACCGTCATAGTTCTATCATCCACATACCGCGCATCATAAGGACATGCATTCATACAGTAGCTACATAATATACACTTGTCTGCATTAACCCTCACTACACCATTTTCATCATAATATGTGGCATTGGTAGGACACACTTCTTGACAAGGAGCATCATCACAGTGCTGACACTGACTGGGCTCAAAGCTACTTGAAACAATACTAAGAAACGGGTATTCGCCCTCTATCTCTTTCACTCCTACCCAAATTCTATGTTTATCTGCGCCCATAAGGATTCCATTTTCCTCTTTACACGCAACTTCACATGCTTTACAATTAATACAATTTTTATAATCTAAAGCCATTCCATATCTTGCCATGATTACACCTTTCTTATTTCTACATTTGTTTCATGCATCGATGCTGCACCGTATACAGGCTCAATAATATCCTCAATCACTGCATTGTCATTTCCGCCATTTTTATAAGCCCATGTTAAAGCCTCACTCTCTTCACCAAAACCATGAATAAAGAAGACTTGGTTGGGTGCAATTTTTTCCGTTGGGTATGCTTTGATGGTTACGGAACCTGTTTTGCTTGAAACTTCGACTTTATCGCCAAAAGCGATACCTCTCTCTTTTGCCACACGCTTGTTAATCCAAATATAATTTTCGTGCATTAAATCTCTCAGCACAATATTATTGGCTGTACCGGACTGGGTAAATTGAGCATGACGTCCCGTTAAAAGTTTAAATTTCCCCCCTGGTACACTAAATGCATACTCATCTTTCCAAATCGGCATAGGATCAACACCTTTTTTTTCCAAATTGGCCAAATTACACTCCACTTTTTGTGAAGGTGTTTTAGGTTTTCCGCCATTGACACTGTAGGATTTTTCTTTTTCCGGATAGTATTGATATTCATTGACAGAAAGTGCTTTATAAAATTTATCCATGTTCGGATAAAAAACACCATTTTTATTAAGTGCTTCAACCGCCTCTTTACCATAGACACTTTCCACCATATGAGCATTGATCTCTTCTTGGGAGTGCTTGAAAGGTTTAGTCAAATCAAATTCTGCATAGACTTCTGCTTCCCTTTCTTCTTTTGTCATGGTTGCAGCGGTTTTGGTAACATTGCCATCTTCTCCGACAATCTCTTCCTCGCCGAGATTGGCAAGTTCATCCTGCAAATCTTCATCATGCTTTTTAGAAATTTCAAAGAGCGGTTTGGAGATTTTCTCGGTAAGCCCTCTCATGATATCTATAACAGGCTTTGTTTCAAACATAGGAGCAATTACCTTATTGCGTTGGGCAATAGCAGGCTCAACTCCGCTAAAAGTGTTCACAGGATCAGTTCGCTCCAGATAAGTACACTCCGGTAACACCACATCCGCATACATCACAGTATCACTTGGCATTGTATCGATCGCTACTACAAGCTCCATTTTTTTAAGCATCTGAGCAGTTTTTTTTGTATTTGGCATATTCATCATCGGATTGTGTTTATAGCAGAACATTCCTCTCACTTTATAAGGCATTCTGTCTTCTAAAAATCGATTTCTCCAGCCGATCCATGATCCGCCGTCCGTCACAACAGCACAATCGGCATAACCGCTGTGTCCCTTCTGAGATTTACTGCTATCCACAGCACGCGCTTCCGCTCTAGCATAGATAGGTTCTAATCCCTCATGTACTCCCAGCTCAAGCCTTTTGCCAAATATAAGTCCGCCTTTGGTATCGATTCCCCCGCCTAGTCCTTGAAAGATTGCCATAGCACGTCGAAGTTGAAAATCATTGTTAGAGAAGGTACTTCTTCTGCCCGGATAATAGACTGCTTTGGGAGCATGTGCCATAAAGTCTCTGGCGATTTGGTAGATATCTTCAGCTTGAATACCTGTAATCTTTTCTGCCCACTCCGGGGTATATTGATTGTCTATGACACTTTTTTTATACTCTTCAAATCCATTAAAATTTTCACCTACATACACTTTATCATAAAGCTCTTCAGTCAATACAACATAAGTAAGGGCCAAAACAAAAGCCAAATCGGTTCCCGGGTTAATCGCCAACCATTTATCCGCTTTCGCTGCTGTATTAGTAAATCTAGGATCGATACAAATCAGTTTGGCGCCTCTGCCTTTAGTGCGCTTAAAGGCATCCATTGTATCGGGGGTCACTATTGCTTCAGCTCTATTGGCTCCTGCCATAATAATATACTCTGCATTATCCAAGTCTGCTTGCGGATAGGCACCAAGTGTAACACCATATGCTGAAGCTACTGTTTGCAAACAAATAGAAGAGTGATTAAGCCAGTTGGCTGAACCAAATGCAGAAAAGAAAGTTTTAAACGTATGTTCCGCCATCCCTTCTCCCGCACAAAAGAGAAATGTCGAACGGTTATCTTGCTCTTCATCCAGTATCTTTGCTACACCCGGGAACTTGTCGGTTCCATTTAAAATAGCTTCATAGGCTTCTTCCCAAGAAACACGTTTGAATTTACCTTCCCCTTTTTCGCCAACACGAATTAACGGATACTTCAAACGGTCCGGATCATATAGTGCCTGAATTCCGGCGTTTCCTCTGGGGCACAACATATTTTTTGATTTTGGAAACATAGGGTTCGGATCTAGTTTTGTCACCACCCCATCTTCTACTCTGGCTATGGCTGCACACTTATTGACACACATTTCACAGAGTGTAGCAATATTTTTCACCTCTTTTGCTACACCTGTTTTAGTGGTAATAGTCAATTTTTTATCATGTGTATCATTGCTTGCAAAAAGGTTTGTTGCACTTATCGTTGTCCCGCCAACGACACTCATTGCAACTGTCCCTTGAAGAAACTTCCGTCTCGACATTTCAATTTGCATAAACGCTCCTCCTATAGATAGTATTTACAAATAAATAAGAGTAAATCACTCCTATTTATAAGTTTATATTATATATTATAACAGTTTTACTTATAAAAATATAATTTGAATCAAGAAGTAGCGTTTTTAAAAAAACTATGATAAATTTTTTGCCGAAATTATTTTAAGGATGATAAATTATATTCATATCATCAAGATTGCCATATTCAAAATCTTTATGACAGGCAGCACAATTGGATTTGTCTTTGATTTTCTTTTGTTTATAGACACTCAATGGAATATCTTGGTGCGTTTTTCTCCAATAAGGGGTTTTGGTTATTGCCTTGGGACGTAATTCTCCTAGAGAATTCAACATTTTTACTGATACTTCGCGAGTACTGCTTTCTGCAGCATTTTCGATTAAAAATGTTTCAATAGCGAGTTGCTGTGATTTGGTAATGTTGGCTTCAGTGATCTCTTTGCCAAAATGATTCTTTAGGCCTTTCATCACCCTCCCCCATGATTCTTCAGGAAGTAAAAAAGGCGGATAGGCTGCATGACAATCTCCGCACTTATTCACATAAAGAGGATCTGTCTGATTGTAGTCTATATTGGTAAATTTTTGAATTGTTAAAAAATTATAGTTACTGCTGATAATAAAAAAGTAAGTTGCTGCTGCAAAAAATATCATAAAAAAAGCGAAAAAATTTAAAGAACGGCTTACTTCCGTATCTTCGCCTTCTGTCTTTTTATAGCCGGTGATCATTGCAAACACCATATGTGTTTTATGCCAAAACTGCTCTATCATCACTCCGGATATGTGTAAAAATACCCAAAAAAGAAAAAGATAAGAAGCATATTTATGAATGAAATCCAAATGCCAAATATAAGCTGTATAGCGATCGTTTAAAAAAGAAAAAACACCTAATGCCTCCTGAATTCCATAAAGCAGTAAACCGGAAACAACGATAAAACTCCCAACTCCCAATGCCCAAACGGTAAACCAGCTTGATGCAGGATTATGGCCTGCAGGTATTTTTCTCCACCTATTTTGTATTTTTTCAACAAAATAGTATTTTAACTCTGAGGGTTTAAGTTTAAAGGTACTAAAAGTAGCATATCTGGGACCTATCACACCCCAAATAATTCTATATACGATCATAATTAGAAAAATAAAACCAAAAGCAACATGGCTGTGGAGTTGATTTTCATAAAAAGAGGTGATAAAGGCACCTGTAAATGAAAAAGCGATCATCCAGTGTATAATTCTGGTGCCGATAGGCCAAACAAATACATACCCCTGCTTTCTATTCATCCCATTGTCCCATAATATATCATTATCAATTTTATAAGGTTATCATAATTTTATGTAAAAAGGGATGTAAAACATAGAAATTTAAATAGTAGATAGTAGATAGTAGAAATAAAAGCAGAGAAAAGATATTTTCTCTGCCTTCATGTTAATATTTTTTATTGATGAAATTTATCAACTATATATTGGGCCATTGCTTCAGTATCGTAATCCATACCTTTTTCACGAATCTTCTTCATATTATGTTCCATAACCTCATGTTCCGTTCCAGCTGAATGTCCACCGGTACCGCCCATTTTAATATCCATAATACCCATTCTTAGCTCTTGATAACTTTGATCATTAAGTGCCGGCCCTTTTTTCTCAAGTACGCCTTCTCCATTTTTCCCATGACATTTTACGCACATTTGATCATATACTTCTGCGGTAGTATATTTATAGGTTACGACTTCTTCTTTTTGTTCTTTTTCTCCACATCCTGTCGCTAACAGTAGAAACGATGCTCCAAAAATTAGTGCTGTTATTTTTCTCATTCTTCTCTCCTTTAAATTTCTTATGCTCTGCCTGAAAGCATACCGTATTGAGTCATTGGTTTAAGTGCATAGACTTTAAGTAGCCACCAAATCCATCTCTCCTGCGCAGGATCAAGCGGGAATGAAGGCGTTGGTTTACCTGTCCAATTAAATTCAGCCAACATTACTGTACCAATTGAAGTAATCAATGGACAAACAGTATAGCCGTCATATTTTGCCGGAAGCTCATTTTTTCCTTCCATGACCGCAATCAGGTTTTCTACTACTACTTTATATTGTTTTCTGGCACTTCCCCCTGTTTTACCCATCGGTACTGCTGCAATATCTCCTAATGCAAAAATATTAGGAAACTTTACATGCTGCAGTGTTTCTTGTTTTACCGGAACCCATCCCTGCCCTGAACCGATAGGAGATTTAGCTATCTCTTCTGCGGCTATCATAGGTGGTGTAATATGCATAAAATCATAAGGCACCTGTACTTTTTCACTTGCTGGGATCATTGTATACTCTTCAAG
>JAUPLS010000170.1 GCA_030836805.1 Campylobacterota bacterium
ATCACATTGTGCTGTTTTTTCAAGGAAGAATTTTCTCTCTTGATGTTCGCCTTTTTTGCCGATGTTAAAACTTTCAACAGGTCTATGATATCCCATTACTCTTGTATAAACAATACATTTTGTTCTTTTTTCTTTTAGTTGTTCCAAGATTTTGTTGTTACTCATTTTTTCTCCTTTTTTTTGAGTTGTTTGTTTTATTTTATCCGCACGTTTGCTGTGAAAATGCCGGATTTGTCTGTATTGTTTTTAACGCAAACTCTTCATCTCTATTATTTT
Organism: Campylobacterota bacterium; assembly: GCA_030836805.1. GTDB lineage: Bacteria > Campylobacterota > Campylobacteria > Campylobacterales > Sulfurovaceae > Sulfurovum. Next base: position 277 of record JAUPLS010000170.1, read on the forward strand.
TTCTATTTTGATAGTTTTCATATGCTCCCAAAAATGCCAACAATATCATCTGCGTACACTCTTCACAATTATCTTGTGCGGCCATTTCTTCCAAGGAAAATTGTGTTGTTTGAAGTGCTTCCTCTAATGAGGATCCTTTCATCTCTTCTGTATATATCGAGGCAGTAAACGCGATAGTGGGGCAACCATTGAATTCATATCCAATATTCTCTATAATTTCCTGATCATTAATCAACAAATAAAGATCAACCTGCCCATAATTGCTCGGATTTCTTCCTATGCCCCTGGCATTATATTCTTTTAATGCCCATCGGTTTTTAGGGTCATGATAATGTTCATTGAGCTTTTTGGCTTGTTCACTGGTCACATTGTAGCCATGTGCTTTAAAATCTTTTTCCTCAATCATCTATTCCCCCCAAAAAAATATCGACACATTTTTGTGCATTATTGACTAAAATATCAATCTCTTCTTTGGTGGCATCCTCAATATGAATGCCACAAATTACCAAAACATCTTTTCTAATTTTATCATAAATAATGCCTGTCATTCTCTCTGAAACCATATAATCTTTATGGCCTTTTTTGCTTATGGTTTGAAAACTTTCTTTTTCTTGCTTTAATGTTACAGAACCAATATGCTCTTCCTCTCCCCCCGTAATAATCACAAGCAAGTCATTGCCTATCGCTTGAGAAGTCAATACAATTTTGTACCGCCCTTCTCCTGCTGTTATCATATATGCGCCTCATGCAGAATTTCTTCATCACATTTTGGACAATATTCATATTCACCGGATAAATATCCATGTTTTTCGCAAACAGAAAATGTAGGAGTAATCGTGATATAAGGGAGCTTAAAATTGGTGATGACATTTTTTACCAATTTTCTGGCAGCTTCTGCTGAACTGATTTTTTCTCTCATATACAGGTGGAGTACTGTTCCCCCTGTATATTTACATTGAAGTTCGTCTTGCAGTGTTAATGCTTCAAAAGGGTCATCAGTATAAAATACAGGGATCTGAGAGGAGTTGGTATAATAATTATTTTCCTTGGTTCCCGCCTGGATAATATCTGAATATCGTTTGATATCTTCTTTTGCAAAGCGATACGTAGTGCCCTCCGCAGGCGTAGCTTCAAGATTATAAAGATTCCCTGACCGCTCTTGGAATTCTTTAAGTTGTTCTCTCATAAAATCCAACATCTGCATCGCCATATCTTTTCCGTAGGCATCGGTGATATCGTGCTTGTCTTGTGTGAAATTGCGTATCATCTCATTCATCCCATTCACTCCGATGGTTGAGAAATGATTGTTAAACCCGGGAAGATATCTTGCTGTGTACGGGTAAAGCCCCCTGTCATACATCTCCTGAATAAATATTCTTTTTTTCTCCAGTGTCGAGTAAGCATACTCCATCAATTCAACAAGCCTTGCGTAAAGCTTTTCTTTCTCTTGTGCATAAAGGTATCCCAGTCTTGCCATATTGATCGTTACAACCCCAATACTTCCTGTCATTTCAGCACTTCCAAATAAACCGCCGCCTCTTTTAAGCAGCTCACGGAGATCTAGTTGGAGCCTGCAACACATACTGCGCACATGCCCAGGTTTATATGCTTCTTCGTTGGGAACCAGTTTGCCATCTTCACCTCTGATGTATTGGCTGCCGATAAAGTTTTGAAAATAAGAAGATCCGATCTTTGCCGTATTTTCAAAAAGAATATCCGTATTTTCTCCATACCAGTCAAACTCTTCCGTAATGTTAACAGTAGGTATAGGAAAGGTAAAAGGCTGACCCGTTTTGTCTCCCTCTGTCATTACTTCATAATACGCTTTATTGATAAGGCGCATCTCAGGCTGGAAATGTTTATAGGTCATACTTTCCAAAGAACCCAAACTCTCATCTCTTTCTTTGGCCTTCTCAAACAAAGCATCATCCTCTAACCCTCGGAATAGATGTTTTTGGTTTTTTGTTGGTATCTGATCCTTCAAATCAGACGGCACCATCCAATCGATCGTGATATTGGTAAAGGGGCTTTGACCCCAACGTGCTGGAACATTCAGGTTATACACAAAACTAACGATTGCTTTTTTAATCTCATCGTATGAAAGTTTATCTTTAAAGACATAAGGTGCCAGATAGGTATCAAAAGAAGAGAAAGCCTGAGCTCCCGCCCATTCGCTTTGAAGAATACCCAAAAAGTTTGCCATCTGTCCTAATGCTTCTCTAAAATGGGAAGGCGCTCTGCTTTCTACCCTTCCTCGTACACCATTGAAGCCTTCATCCAAAAGTACCCTTAAACTCCATCCTGCACAATAGCCGCTCAAACAATCCAAGTCGTGAATATGATAATCTCCGTCCCTGTGCGCATACCCTTCTTCTTTGGAATAGATCTTATCCAGCCAAAAATTGGCGATCACTTTTCCTGCTGTATTGTTGACAAGCCCTGCATGGGAGTAACCTGTATTGGAATTGGCATTGATCCTCCAGTCGGATTTATCAATGTACTCTTTGATGGTCTGCGTAGAATTGATATAGGTAGTATCTTCATTTAATCCTAAAACATGTTCTCTTTGGATTTTATGCATGTGGCGATAGAGCATAAAGGACTTCATTACTTCAAAATGACTGCGCTCGAAGAGCACTTTTTCTATAATATCCTGCACCTCTTCAACGCTGATTTTTTCTTTCTCTCTGATGCTGTCCATCACATCGTTAAATACATTTTTGTCATACTCTTGTGATTCGCTCTGAAAAGCTTTTTTAATCACATCTTCAATCTTAAAAGGAACAAATTTTTGCGTACTTCCATCTCGTTTTACTATAATATTTATCATATTTGCTCCTAATTTGTTTTGTAGTTTTTAGTATGTATTATAATGCTTTATGTTTAATTTTGCCCAATAACGTTTGCCATATCCACCAATCTTTTAGCATACCCATACTCATTGTCCTGCCATGCAGAAATTCTAAGCAGGTTATCTTTTGAAAGCAGTGTAAAAGGAAGATTGATCGTTGCACTGTAGGGACTTTTGATATAATCGCTTGATTCTTTAGGGGTATCCGTGACATCCAAAATATCGGTATAGAAAGATTCTATCTCCGATACAAACTGCCTGTTGACCTCTTCTTTCGTAGCGCTGCTTTTAAGGCTGATGCTTAAATCATAGAGTGTGGTTGCGGGGATAGGCACCCTGATGCTCACGGCATGAAACTGTCCTTTGAGGTGCGGAAAAAAATATTCCGTCGCTTTGGCGGCAGTGCTTGCAAGAGGAATAATGTTTTGCGTAGCACTGCGCGTTCTTCTTATCTCGGTTGAATAGTGCTTGTTGTCCAACAGGTTTTGATAAAACGTGTAGCTGTGATACATGCTCATCATCGCTGAGCGGATACCAAAATGTTTATCGATAATTTTGAAGATGGGCACGATGGCATTGGCCGAGCAGCTGGAATTGGAGATGATCTGCTCTTGCTTGTATTCTTTATGGTTTACGCCAAAAATATAAGTCGGCATCGCATCGGACGGCGGTGCCGAGACGATCACTCTTTTTGCACCGTTTTTAATCCACGGCATATTGGATTCTACCGTCAAAAACATACCCGTACATTCCAAAACAATGTCTATATCCAGCGCTTCGATGTTGATATCGGAAGCATTTTGATGCGAAAATAACCTGATATCATGATTGTTTACGTACAGCAAGTGATTGTCAAGTTTTATCTCATAAGGAAATGTTCTATATTGAGAATCGTATTTTAACAAATAAGCCATCTGTTCAAAACTGCAAAGATCGTTGATGCCCACTAGCTCAAGCTCGGGATTTTCTAAAATAATTCTTGCCGCGCTTCTGCCGATCCGTCCAAATCCGTTGATAAAGATTCGGATCTTTTTCACTCCTGCATCCCGGCGCTGCATCTATCCGTCAAATGATATAAACCCGTGAATTTCACACTTTTCCTTTAGCTGCTATTTTTGAATGTATACTACTTCTTTCATTAAAAGCGGCTGGGTTAATTTTTCATCTTCTTCTCTCATGACTTTTTTGCAATCATCTCTCGCCAGCTGAACATATAGCGCCACTCTTAGTTTATCACTCTTTTGCAAAGGCAAGATTTTATACGACAGCTGCTTTGTTTCTTTGGTTTCAAGGTTGTTTACGGTGCTTTGCGTTGC
>JAUPLS010000171.1 GCA_030836805.1 Campylobacterota bacterium
ATTGCCCATAATTTTTGACGGGTTGTTTGTGTTTGGTGGGTTGGAAAACCCACCCTACGCCTCCACGACTTTGAAAAATCACTGCAATATGAAATAGTGGCTAAAATTGAAGAGAGACTAAGGCCAGGCGGTTACCTGGCGATCGGTATTCATGAGTCTCTTCCGGAAGATTCGACAGGGTTTAGAATAATTTCAGAACATTACAGAGTCTACAAAAAAATTAATCCAATCGTAGAGATACCGATGACAAAAACGAAAATGATGATAGAATAAGCAAGAGATTATCTTAAAAGATGCAGTGAAAGCTGTATGGTTTTCAAAATAAAAAAGGCCAAAAATGAACAAGAGATATGGTTATTTTGATCATGATGCGGATATTGGCATTATCGGAAGAGGAAAAAGCCTGGAAGAGGCATTCGAGTCAGCTGCGGTTGCAATGTTTGCAATTATGACTGATCTTGATGTGGTGCATTGTCATGAGTTGATAGAAGTTAAATTCGAGGAAAACGATAACGAGTTTGCCCTGATAGAGTGGCTCAACAGACTTTTGGCTACAGCACATACAAAACATCTTGTTCTGGGACGGTTTGAACTTCACAAAGAGGGCAATATCTGGCGTGGAAAAGCATGGGGGGATAAGTGGAAAAAAGAGTTTGAGCGCGGAACAGAGGTCAAAGGGGCGACACTGACCATGCTCTCTGTGCAAGAAAAAGAAGATCATTGGGAAGCCCAATGTATCGTAGATGTATGAAGGAGGATTATCATGAATATGAAGCTGTTGGAAAAAATTGATGATTATACTTGGACTATTCCCCTAAAAGCAGGAGAAAAAAGAAGCGGAATCATCTTATACGGATCAGAACCATTATTGAAAAATATGGATAATAAAGTGTTGGAGCAGATCACCAATGTCGCTACACTGCCGGGTTTGGTGGGGCAGGCCATGACAATGCCGGATGCGCACTGGGGTTACGGGTTTCCCATAGGCGGTGTTGCTGCATTTGATGCCGATGAGGGGGGCATCATTTCTGCAGGAGGAGTGGGCTTCGATATCTCCTGCGGCATTCGCTGTTTGCGTACAAACCTGATGGTGGATGATCTGACCTCTACGGATTTTACAGCATTGGCCGATGAGCTCTACCGCACGATCCCTGCGGGAGTAGGCAGGGAGGGAAAACTCAAACTTACGATTGACGAGCTTGACGCTGTTCTGAGAGGCGGAGCCCAATGGGCGATCCATCATGGATACGGTGTAGGCGAAGACCTGGGCTTTGTAGAAGAGCTGGGCATTATGAAAGGTGCCAAACCTGAAAATATCTCTCAACTGGCTAAAGAACGGCAACTTGGAGAAGTGGGTACTCTTGGCTCGGGAAATCACTACCTGGAGGTTCAGGAAGTTGCCGGGATATATGATGAAAAAGCCGCAGAAGCATTTGGTATCAAAAAAGGGCAGATAGTCGTATCTATCCATTGTGGCTCCCGGGCATTGGGACATCAGATTGGTACCGAGTATCTGGTATCCCTTGCAAAAGCGGCCAAGCGGCTCGGAATCACACTTCCGGACAGGGAGCTTGCCTGTGCGCCTATCAATTCGCCTGAAGGGCAAGAGTATATCGGTGCAATGAATGCAGCGATTAATTGTGCTTTGGCAAACCGGCAGGTACTTACCCATTTGACCAGGAATGTTTTTGAAGGGTTATTTAAAGGCAGGAAGATAGAGACACTTTATGATGTTTCCCATAATACCTGTAAAGAGGAGGCCCATTTGGTAGACGGCAAGGAGCGTACCTTGTGGGTACACCGGAAAGGAGCGACGCGTGCTTTTGGACCGGGACATCCTAACATACCGGTACGTTACAGGGATATTGGGCAGCCTGTCATCGTCGGCGGAAGTATGGGAACGGGTTCATATATACTTGCAGGAACCACAGAGGGGGAGGAGCGGGCCTTTTCTTCAGCAAGCCACGGAGCCGGCCGCGCAATGAGCCGTCATCAGGCACTTAAACTGTGGAGGGGGAAGACGATTATACAGGAACTCGCACAAAAAGGCATTATCATCCGGTCGGTATCAATGCGCGGTATAGCAGAAGAAGCCCCAGATGCTTACAAGGATGTAGATCTTGTCGCCGAGGCTACCGAAAAAGCAGGATTGGCAAGAAGGGTAGCCTTTTTGAAACCGAAAGTGTGTATCAAAGGGTAGCGTTAAAAGCATATAATTTGATCAGTTCTGTTTTTAAATCATATGAAATTATCATATCTGTTTAGTGGTTGTATAATTATTCAGTTGGTATAGTGCTGCAATAAATCATAAAGCTTTTAAAAATAAGGAGATAGGTGATAGCAATTATAGGAATAGATCTTGGAACTTTCATCGTTCCATATCGGGAGATTGGAGCGAGTTGAACATTCCCAACGAGGACGTTGGGAAGGAGAGAAATATCTACTCTCTCTTTTGGGTATCTTGATTCCAGATAGGGTTTTCCCTGTCATCCTCATGGAGCTTGGCTCTCTCTTTCTCATGGATGTGCCAATAGGAGTAGTCTATACTTGAGCCTTTGTAGTCTTCTTTTTTATCATGTTCGAACGGGCACCACCAATTCTCGACGATTCTTATAAGATAGGCCATATATCTGAACATCGCTACACTGACGGGGCAGTAGATCTTACAGTTGAATATCCAGTAAAAGCGGTAAGATCTTAGGTTTTTCCAGTTTTTTTCATCTCCATAAACGATCTGGTCGTCATAATGATATCGATGCGAAGCCCAGCTTGGAAGAAAATCACTAAAGGGTTTAACCCCTTTTGCCCCGACCAGTTTTAAGTGGGCCTTGACAAGGAGGATGCCGACAGCGACAAAAGGTACGGTAATGAGCAGCGGTATATAGATCAGGGGAACGCCTGTCTTTACTTTCCAGTATGGTTGTTCATTAAATTTTTTTCCTATCTCTACTCGTTGTTTCATCGTTTTTCCTTCCAGGTTTGAAATACTCAGTTCCCCTCGCTTGTATGCTCTTGCGTGGGAACAAGAGGAATTATTACAGTTTGCAATATTTTTATTGAAGTTTTGTAGTTTATTTATAGCTTTTTTATTTTTTTATTTTTCAATAAAAATAAATCAATATTCCGAAAACCACTTGTTTTAAGGGCTTTCTTAAAATTTGTTTTTTATTTTATTTAAAAATTATTTTTTATTTGCCAAAAAATAAACCATATTTTTCTTTTCACCCTCTCTTAATAGTTCACTACTCTCAACCATTTTATAAATAACTCTTCTTAAGTAGCTTATATCTAAATCATTCATTCTGCTATGTATTTCAGAAATTTTACTTTTTGGATGTAATTTCAAATCTTCTTTTATAAGTGCTTTAAGGTGTGGTTCTTCCATCGTTTTTAAACTAGGTCGCAAATCATGTTCAACCGATGATAAAATTTTTGGATTTATCATATACATTAAGCCTTTTGTTTTTCCTTCAGTGATGATAATATTTTGATTTACAAGACTTTCTATCCAACTTCTTAATCTATCATCGCCTAGTTGTAATAATTTTGAGAGTTCATATCCTGATATTTTTTTATTTCTAATGATTGCTCCAAGTGCTATTATCTCTTTTTGGTTAAGTTTATAATGCCTTGAAATATAATCTATGATTTGTAATATATCATTATCAATAATATTTGAATAAATTGTAACTTGAACATAGTTTATATCACTTTCGATTTTTGGATACCTTTTGCCGTCAAGACTTAGTTTTTCATAGATAAGGTCATATCCACTGCCTTCATTTTCCATCAATTTTAAAGCTTTGAAAGTGTCGATTAAGTGAGGATTTCTTCTATGCACTTGATGAAGTATATTATCTTTAGTGATTCCAAGCGGTAGTCCCCCTGGATTTTTTATCTCCAGTCTATCCTTGTAAACCAATATAAATATATCTCCCGATATTGTGTAAGATTTATGTACAAATGCATTAACAAGCAATTCCCTCACTACATCTTTTGCATAGTGTCGTATCTGTTTTCTAAACATTCCATCAGGCAACTCAAAACTATAGTTTAACTCCACAGCCTCTTTTTCGATCTCCAACAAAAGTTCTTTTGGGTTGTATTGATTTAAGCTCCAATCAACTTTTCTAATCTTTTTTTCATCTTCATCATAAACTATATATTGCACGGTTATCGGGTAGTTTAATTTTGAGCGTTGTTTAAAATTTCCAAGCCATAAAATGCCAAGATTTGTCAAAAACTCATTTTCAACAAGTTTGTAATACTCCAATATATCTAAATCAGTTTGATTTTTTATAAAATCACTTACTCTATCAGAACTTCTAATCTCATTGATAAATTTTTCTATATTTTGAGGTTCGATTTGTGAAATATGTATTTTTGTAGCAACAAGCTCCCATTGAAAAGCACCTTTTTCATGAGCTAATCTTGTAAGTTCTTCACCTTTTATAGGCGTACACTCATCTCCGACTCTTATAAACACTCTTCCATCAGTTGTTGTTGCTATGGTTTTCATAGATGGATAAATTTGAATTATAAAATATTCTCCGCCATTTTCATGCGTCTTGATTTCCGGATTTACAAGCCCTACGCTATCCGTCAAACTTCGCAATGTTTTTATGACTGTATTCATCTCATCTTGATTTATCTTTTGCTCTTTTGGAGGTAATTTTTCTTTATCTTCAATTCCTAAAAACAAATAACCACCCTGAGCATTTGCCAAACACACACAGGTTTTAGCTAAATCTTTTAAATCTGCACTTTTCCCAACTACTTTTTTTAGGCTTTTGTACTCTATGGTGCTGTTTTCGTATTTTTGCATGTTCATTTTTTTAATCCATTTTTATTTTCTACTATCGATATATTCGCCAATACAATTGTCTATCCCATCTAAAAATTGACATGCAGGTTCTATAACTTCCCTAAAATTTCTAAAATTCACATAACTTAATTCTGATAAATTTTTCTTTCCATTTTTCTCAAAAGCATATCTAAAAGAAGTAGAATCTGGGTCAACTTGAGCAAGTTGCGAAATCACTTGAGTTACTATTTCAAACTCTTTTGGTTCGTTATTTTTGGGAGTTTTGAATACTTTACGAATTAAACCTTTTGCATCGTTCCATAAATCTTCAATTTTGTGCCCATCTTTGGGTTTTTGATTATTTTCAAGCAATATATTACTAGAATCAATAATATTTTTTAAAAGCAATTCAATATGATGTCTGTACAAAAAAACAATAGGAAACACTAGTGTGTCGTTCGCACCATCTTTATTTATTTGTTTAATCAACGTATCTGCTGCTAATCTATAACCCCTTATATATTGAGATTTTGTATCAGTATTATAGTTCATACAAGCATTATTATGATAATCTTCGCCAAAATCAAGTAATTTTTTCATTAA
>JAUPLS010000172.1 GCA_030836805.1 Campylobacterota bacterium
GCCATCACACACGGAAAGCAAATTTTGATAAACCGTTTTATCTAACACCGGCGTTGCGATATAGATATTTTTTGCCTCCTGTGCGATCACCGATTTGAGTGTAACCATCATCGTAAACCATGTTTCAATACACTCATCGACCAACACCACATACTTTCCCTTCAAAGAAGGCAATCCTCTGCTTTGGCGATACTTATACACATAACCCATTCATTTTTCTGCAACAACTCAAGAGGAAGTGTTTCGATGAGCTTCCTGGCCGCATCTTTTCGGTCTTCAAAATAATAGCTAAAACCTGAATCGCTGAGCATAGTCTCCTCCCGGGTGCTGTCTGCTGATTTCATTTTCATCAAAAGTATAACGAAACTCTTCTATATACTTCATCAAAAGTTTATACGCATAATTAATTTCTTCCATTTTTTGAGCTTCGCCACCCAAGTCCGGATGATGTTTTTTGGCAAGAAAGCGATACTGTTTTTTGATATCATCCTTAGTAATAAACTTGGGCAATTCTAAAATCTCCAAAGCCCTATGGAGCTCTTTGGCTGGCTCACGCATTACCTTAACCTTTCCCGTTCCAGCTCTCCTGTTCCGGTACCGCCAAATGGCTTGAAATTAAATTGAACATAAAATGTATTATCCTTAGTGTATCCCGTCGGCCTCGGTGTAACCTCTTGCCCTGCAAAGGCAGCAACGCTCCAGCAATCACGGCTATAGCTGGCTCCGGCTCTCCACTGTGTACTGGAAGCATTGTCTATATTGTATGTGATGCCCCCGCTTAGCGCTACTCTTTGATTTAGATCATATCTAAAATCAAAATTAATGTCATTTGCCACAGCAATATCTACAATATCATCAGGCAGCTTTTGTCTAAAAGAATGTCCGACACTCAAATGATATTCATCTTCAACCATCAAGATAAGACTTGAAGATTCTCTTATTTTATTAAATTCATAAGAATAGACTATGTCATTATAGAATTGCCAATTCTCCCAATTATACTGCATCTCATTGGATATATCTGCAAACTTATATTTGCGGTCAACATAATATTTTTGAGACAGGCGCTGAAAAAAAACAAGCTTCATTTGCGTATCATAAAAATACTGTCCCAAACTCAAATCAAAATATTCCTCCGGCAAACCTGCTTCAAAAAGTGTTTTTTGTGCTTCAGTAAGCCAATCAAAGTCGGCAGGCTCCTGATGTTCATTTCCTGGTTTAACATAGCCAAAAGAAGGCTGCAAAACATGAATAAAATCCGTATATGGCTTAGTTAAATCACTAAAAAATTTCACTTTATGGGTATTGCTATAATATTCAAACTTGTCATATTCATAACTTCCATTGCCAAAAAAGAATTTAGTGTAATAAAACTCTTCACTTAAAGAAAGATTGGCAAATCCATCCAAAAAAGAGCTGGTCCACTCCAGTGGTATTTTGGTTTCCGCCTGCTTGAGCGTCACCCCCTCTCTTCTATAAAAATGGTTGATATGGGCATCTACACTATACGTAAGATTGTTCCATACAAAATGATTTAAATATTTATGCCATTGCAAAGAAGGAAGTATTTGCAAGGTATCTGCATTGCTTTCATTTCGGGTATCGATAAAATATTTTCCGTTGATGCCTGCATAATAGTCGTCGTTGTATAAAAAATAATTCAAACGCGATTCTTGTAGCGGCAACAGGCCGAAATGCTCCAAGCGCGTTTTTTGCAAGTTCAAATAATCTATATCATTGAGATAAGTCACATTGAGATAGAGTCCGTCTTTAAATCCCTCAGGCAAATTGGAATCAAAAAAACCGCTGGAGTCATAAAGAAATTCTGCACCATAGTGGTCCAATTGATCCTCTGCCTTATCTTTAAAATAGCCTGTTCTTAGTTGTCCCAAAGAGTGGTTGCTGTCTACAAAACGCAGTGTACCATAAACCCCTTTACTGCGATTGGTTCGTATTTGAGGGTTGATCTCAAAATCCATAGCCGGAGAAATCGCCCAAAACAAAGGCTGTTCGTAGACAAATCCTTCTTCGGATGAATAGCCAAAAAGAGGAAAAAGCAATCCTGAACTCCGTTCTTTATGGGTTGAAAAGCCCAAATAAGGCGCATAAAAAACAGGAATGTCCCAAAGATAAACTTTTGCGCCGTATACTTCCATGTATCTAGCCTCACTGTCATACAAAGAACGGGAAAAAACCATTTTCCATACAGGATCATTCATGTCGCAGCTAGAAAATATACTTTGGCCTAAAGTATAATTTCCCTCTTCCTTGCTTGCTTTGTCTGTAAACAGCCATACATCATTTTCGGTGACAAGAAAAAGTGTTTGAAAATGAACTTCTTTGGTATCGGTTTGAATCTCAAGATGATCGGTCTGCTCTTTGCTGCCCTTGTATCCTATCATCTCCACCTGCCCATCAAGGATAAGTTTTTTGGTATGTTTATCATAGAATGCGCTGGATGCTTTGATTACAGAGCCCTCATAATACACCATCACCTCACCTGAAGCCTTAACGGTTGTTTTGGATGATTGCAAATGCTTTGCAATCACCTCTATTTTATTTTCTCCCCCTACTGCATGCACGCTTTGCGATCCAAAAAACACGCCCAGAAAGAGAAGAAAAAAAAGTCTATGCATCAATCACTACACAGTTTGAAAATTTATCATGAAAGGCTTGTCTCAATGGCGTAAAAAATGCCAACATAAACCCTACATAGAAAAAAAGTTCGCTAAACACTCTCAACAATGCACGCAAAAGTGCTTTAACGAAAGAAGGAATATGTTCTGTTTGATAATCAATGACTTTGATTTTTACCGCATATTTACCCAATGTCATACCGCTTTGCCATACCAAAACAGCATGATAGAGTGTTTTGATAGCAAAAAAAACTAAAATATTTTGTTGGACAAAAACATTCATTGCTTCAGCCGCCGATTGATCAACAACAGAAATTTCCGACATAAGCATCATAATCTGATCATAAAAGATCACTACAAAGAAAATCGAAACAACAATATCATCTATAACGAACGCCATCATTCGTTTTGGCATACTTGCAATCTGCAAAGAGAAAGAATTAGACATTGTCCGGCAGCCTAGAGTGCTTGGTAAGCAATATCGCTGCGACATTGCTTGCCTGCAAAATGCACCTGGCCTACAAGCATATAGGCGCGCTTTTGTGCCTCTTTGATACTCTTGCCCACTCCTACACATACAAGAACCCTACCTCCGGTTGCATAGAGTTTTCCGTCTTCCCCTCGACTCACCCCTGCATAAGAGATGTGTGCATTTTCCTTTAACTCTTCATGATGAATCTCGTCTATAATGATTTCGGCAGGATCAGAGTTTTTATACGGATAATCTTTGCTTGCCATCACAACACCTACTGCATATTTGTCATAAAATTCAATTTTTGCATTTTTTAAATCACCGATGGCGGCTTTATAAAAAAGTTCGCTTGCGGGCGACTTGAGCAGAGGCATCAACTCTTCGCATTCAGGATCCCCAAAACGTACATTATATTCCAAAACGATAGGATCACCTTTTACCACCATTACTCCGATAAAAAGAACTCCTGTAAAAGGCATTCCCTCTTCTTGCATTCCTTTTAATGTAGGCTTGATCACGCGTTCATCTAATTTTGCGTAGATATCTTCATTGACCAATGGCGTCGGCGCATACGCACCCATTCCGCCTGTATTGGGTCCCTTGTCTCCGCTAAGCAATCTTTTATGGTCTTGTGCGGCCGGAAGCACCACATAGTCTTTTCCGTCACATATAGCAAAAACAGAGAGTTCATATCCATCTAAAAATTCTTCTATAACAATAGCTGATCCCGCATCGCCAAATGCGTTGCCGCTGAGCATCTCTCCAGCTGCTCTCTTGGCTTCATCGTGACTTTGGGCAATAATGACTCCTTTGCCGCCACACAGGCCGTCGGCTTTAACCACAATAGGCACTTCAAGCGTATTGATAAATCTATAAGCTTCCTCCAAAGAATCCGTTTCAATATATTTTGCAGTGGGAACATTGTGTCGCGCCAAGAAATTTTTCATAAAAATCTTGGATCCCTCCAGTTGTGCTGCTTGCGCAGAAGGTCCGAATATCGTCAATCCTCTTTCTTTAAACACATCCACAATCCCCTCCACCAGAGGCAATTCCGGACCAACAATAGTTAGCGCTATCCCTTGTGTTTTTGCAAAATCAGCCAAAGCATTAAAATCATTTATGGCAAGATTTTCTCCCAATGCATCTGTTGCTCCATTCCCTGGTGTAAAATAGATCTTCTCTACATTTTTATCTTTTTTAAGTGCCAAACCGATAGAATATTCTCTACCGCCAGACCCTATGATTAATATATCCATCTGCTTCTCCAAAAAAAATTTATATCAATTGTTGTGTTTATGCCCAAGAGGTTTCATCAAAATTCAATACGAAACTGCCGCCTCAATCTTCAAGAAATCCCTTTTGTATAATAAGTAATATGCATTGATTTGCCCCCGAGTGGGCGTTCTGCTTCAAGTCGGCCCTAATTAGCCAACGATGCAGGAGAGAGCATCCCTTTAGGGGGCAATTTCTCGCAGGCCTTAAGCCGTGCTCAAACGAAACCACCCACACACCGATTTGCTACCTATCCCGCCAAAGATATATGTTGGACCCCAAATACAGTTATCGCACCACACAGGTTATTTAATTATAACCTATTTGGAGTTAGAAGCAGGTTTAATGTTTTTGATTTTGCAGTTCTTTTGCTTTTTTAATACAGGCATCTATCAAGGGTTCATCTGCAACCGCATAGTCCACATTCGCAGGCAAATGTTTCAATGTGGCTTCTCCTATTACTACTGCCGTATAGCTTGAATTCCATTCGAAACTTTTTAAAAAACAGGCTACAGAAGAGGGGGAAGTGAAAATAATAATCGCTTCTTGCGGCGGTGCTTTTTCTTTATCGTATTTTACGCAAACGGTTTCATAGATAATTTGTTCAGCCAAAACTATCCCTTTTTTTTCTAAAAAATTCTTACTGTCAAATGAAATCTCTTTGGGACGAAGATAAAGGAGTTTTCTTTCTTTAAAAAAAGTAGCAATATCCGAAGCAAGCACTTCGCCATAAAAATTTTTTGGTTCAAAAATTACCTCTCCTCCCAATACTTTTATCTGTTTTGCCGTAGCCGGACCAATAGCAATGCACGGATACCCTTTCCATCTTTTATCTATCATATCCGCAAATACAACAGCCTGTTTTGAGGTAAAAACCAAAGTATCACAATTAGCAAAATCGATTTTTTGGGCAACTAGCGAAAAGGCAATCATAGGCAACGCATTTACCTCTTCTTTGATGGCGGGAGAGAGAAGATAGATGGTTCGCATTATTACTTTAACTCCATAAAAGGTTTGCCATATAGCATAGCTTTGTTAACCTCTTCATCATCATAAGGATCAAAATGAGGGGTAATTACCCATTTTTTTTTAGAATCTAAAGCCATGATTTTTTCTTCTACCTGATCAGCAATACGGTGAGCTTCAAGCAACAGCATATTGGGGCGCAACACCATATGAAACTCTACAAAATTAGTACCGCCGTCGGTACGTGTCCTCAGCCAATGATAACTGTTTATCTCGGTGTTTCTTGAGAGTATTTCTTCTATGCTGGCCAAGGTATCATTCTCAAGTGCACGATCCAACAGTATACCTACGCCTTCAACAATAATCTCATATGCTGAGTAAATAATATACAAACCTATTCCTAAACCAAACAATGCATCCACACTGTCAAGCCCTGTCATGTAAACCAAACCTAACGCCAGAAGTACTGCTGCATTACTCCAAAGATCTGTTTTATAATGTAGCGCATCTGCCTTAATAACCACGCTACCGGTCTGTTCGGCCACCTTCAATAAATAACGCACTAAAAAATAGGTTGCCAAGATAGAAAAAAACATTGCAATGATTGAAGGCGTCAATAAAGTAGTGACCGACTGATACATCATTTTTTTAATCGCCTCATAGATGATATAGAGTCCTGAAACAGTAATAAGTGTGCCTTCTATGACCGCTGCAATAGCCTGCACCTTGCCTTTCCCATACTGGTACATCTCATCTGGATGCTCTTCGGATTTTTTAATTGCAAAAAAATTAAAGAGTGAAACTGCCGTATCCAAAAGAGAATCTATGGCGGAAGCCAAAACAGCCACAGAGCCGCTGATGATGCCTATGATCATTTTGACCAAAACCAAAATAATCGCCACACTGCTCGATACAACGGTTGCGCGTTTCTGGGGCGACATCGTTTTTTTCAAAAAAATTCCTTGGTAAGTTATTTTTAAATACGATAAAAATTTTAGCTAAAAAACAAAAGAAAGACAATGCCATCTCAAAATACTCAAGATGGCAGGAAAGGATCAATTAAAGTACTTTGCTCACCAAATGCGCAACCCTTTGTGCAAATGCAGCTTTATCTTTAGGCTCTAGCCCCTCTGAAAGTTTTGCGCTGTCAAGCAGGATCCACGCTGCATCCGAAAAGAGATTTTCATCAGTAAGCGCATCTAGTTTTTTGATCATCTCGTGTTCGGGATTAATCTCCAAAATAAGCGGCACTTCAGGCATCTTTTGTCCCATCTGTGCAAACATATGTGCCATACTTGCCATAGGATCACTACTGTCTTTTACAACACAAGAGGCGCTCGAAGTTAATCTGGCTGAAACTTTAACCTCTTTAACTTCATCACCCAAAACCTCTTTAATTTTATCCGTAAGCGTTTTATACTCTTTTGAAATCTCTTCTTTTTCTTCTTGGGTTTTATTGTCCGGTGCCTCTATAGTGGTAATATCTTTAAAAATCCACTCCTTATAATTGCCTATCATCGGCGCTACAATGCTGTCCACTTCTTCGTCATCCATCACAAGCACTTCAATATTGGCTTTTTTGTATGCCTCAAGCAATGGTGAATTTTTTAAAACTTTCTCGTCTTTTCCTACAATATAATAAATTTCTTTTTTTTCGGAATCTCCACGGGAAACATACTCATCCAAACCAATAAGCTCTTCCTGATTTGAACTTTTGTATCGTACGATCTCTAACAGTGTTTCTTTATTGGTATAGTCTGTAAAAATACCCTCTTTAATCACCCTGTTGTATTGTTCTGTAAATATTTCTGTATCTTCTTTGCTCAGTTTTTTAATCTCTGAGAGAATTTTTTTAACAGAATTTTGTCTAATATTGTCAAGTATTTTGTTTTCCTGGAGTATTTCGCGCGAAACATTAAGCGGCAAATCTTCGCTATCTATAATACCCCTTACAAAACGCAAATACGGAGGCAGCAATTCTTTGTCGTCATCTGTGATAAATACGCGTTTTACATAAAGCTTTACTCCAGGTTGATAGTCTGCCCTATATAGATCAAAAGGTGCCGTTTTGGGAATATAAAAAAGTGTTGTAAACTCTTGAGCGCCTTCTACTTTATTGTGCATATATGTGAGCGGCTCAGCATCACCGTGCGAAATCGTTTTATAAAATTCTATATAATCTTCTTTTTTAAGTTCTGATTTCGGAAGTGTCCAAAGTGCGGATGCCGCATTGATTTGCTCGGATTTTTTTACTTTTTTGGCCTCTTTATTCTCTCCTTCTCCTGTTGTTTCTTCTTCAGAAAAGTTAAGCATGATGGGATAAGCAATATGATTGGAGTACTTTTTGACTATTTCTTTCACTCTCCATTTATTTAAAAATTCTTTTTCATCCTCTTTGAGCGAAATATAGATAATCGTACCCTGCGACTCTTTGGTAACAGGAACGATTTCAAATTCTCCCGTCCCGTCCGTTGTAAATTTATAGGCTTGCTCTTCTCCTGCTTTTTTGGTGATCACATCTACTTTTTGTGCGACCATAAAAACAGAATAAAATCCGACTCCAAACTGACCGATAAGATTGGAATCTTTTTTTGCATCACCCGTAAGAGACTCTATAAACGATTTGGTGCCTGATTTTGCAATGGTCCCAAGGTGGCTGATAAGGTCGGCTTCATTCATTCCTATTCCGTTGTCGCCTATCGTTAAAGAGCCGTCTTCTTCATCTAAGCCTATAAAAATCTGACCTTTCCAGTCTTCATTTTTGTACTTTTCATCTGTCAAAGAAAGATAGTTAAATTTATCCAGCGCATCACTTGCATTGGATACCAACTCTCGTATAAAGATCTCTTTGTTTGAATACAAAGAGTGTGTCATGAGTTTTAAAAGTTGGCCGATTTCGGTTTGAAATTGATGTTTTGCCATAAAATATCCTTTCATTGTCTCTATTTTTTGTGCGATTATAGTATAAAAAATAAATTATTTCAAGTGTTCTTACAGAATAGATTAAATATTCTTTAGTCAAAAAGACTAAAGTTATATTTTGAATGGGCGATTTTAAAAAACATGCTATACTGCGAATATGAAATATTTATATCTTATCAGACATGCCAAATCTAAAAAAGATGATGATATGCTGGATGATTTTGACAGAGGCTTAAGTCAAGAAGGCAAAAAAGCTATCTTAAAAATGGCCTATGCACTCAAAATAAAAAAGGTAATGCCCGATCTTATACTTTCCAGTTCGGCAAAAAGAACAAAAAGCACCGCCAAAGGCCTTGCAAGAGAAATGGGATACAAAAAGAAAATTATTTATCTAAACGATCTTTATCTTGCCAGCCCAAAAACAATGCTTTGGATTATTCAAAAAATCAGAAAAAAACATCAAACGGTTTTTATTGTCGCCCACAATCCCGGAATTACCGATTTTGCAAATCAAATGATGACGGATAACACTATAAAAAATATACCGACACTAGGGGTTGCGGCCCTTCAGCTTCCAGTCCGGAAATGGCAAGAATGCCAACACAAGATCGCCAAATTGGATTTTTTTATCTATCCAAAAATGTATGAAAAATAACGAAATTATTCTTATTTTTTGTTGGTTTTGAAAATATTAGAAAGATTAAAGTTTTTGCAATAAATTTCTGCCGCC
>JAUPLS010000173.1 GCA_030836805.1 Campylobacterota bacterium
ACCAGCAAATCAAAGACACAAGAAGCAATCAGGCCTTCTCTAATGTAGAGGCTATACTTGATGGGGACATAGATAAAATTTTAGAAGGTGTATTGATTGCCCAGGCAAGATGAAATACACCATAGCTTTCTTTGTTTTTTTCTTTTTTCTTTTCAATCCATTTTACAAATGTCTTTGTGAGAACCAAAGCAGCGCCAAAAGCCAATAGCACCATAGAAGTATTATAGATCACGGACATTAGGTCTATCTTCACGCTTTAGCCTCCAATTGTTTATTCTCCAAAGCAAATATTCTATCACATCTTCCTGCCATTTGCGCATCGTGTGTCACAAGCAGCAATCCCGCTTTTGCCTCCTTGATATAATCCAATAATACATTCATCACTAACCCTGCTGTCTCTTTGTCTAAGTTCCCCGTGGGCTCATCTGCAAATATGATACGAGGTTTTTTACTCAAGACCCTCGCAATAGAGACACGCTGCTGTTCTCCTCCTGAAAGTTCGGAAGTCTTATGGCTCATCAAATGGTCTATCTCTAATTTTTTCAATATCATTTCATCCAGCTGCTCTCCAGAAAGCATTGTCGCTACACTGATATTTTCCAAAGCGCTCATTCCTTTAAAAAGATAATGAAATTGAAAAATAATCCCTATATCATAACGACGCAATGCTTCTATTTCATCATCATTCAATGCATAAAGCGATTTACCAAGAAGGACCACTTCTCCTTCTATTGGCTTTAAAAATGTAGAAAGTATATGGAGGAATGTCGATTTTCCACTGCCGCTTCGCCCAACTATTGCCACACTTTGTGCAGGATCTAAAGTAAAATTAATATGAGAAAAAAGGGGATAATCAAAACTATGCGAAATATTTTTTGCTTCCAAAAGTGATTGTGACATAGATTGTTACCTTCAAATAAATTAATGCATCATAGCATAAAAAGAATAATAGGAAGAAAGAGAAAAGTAAGTGATGTTGGCTGAAAAGACCCCCAAAGGGAGCCTTTTCCTATGCCATTTGCTTAGCAACTTCCGCTGCAAAATCTTCTTGTTCAACTACAATACCTTCGCCCACTTCAAGTCTCACAAAAGTAACAATTTGAGCTGTACCGCCAGCTGCTTTTGCTTTATCTTGAATATACTCGGCGACCGTTTTGCTGTCATCCATTACAAATTTTTGATCAAGCAAACACTGCTCTTGGTCCAGCGTTGTATTGTCTGAGACAAATCTTGCGATTTTACCCGGAAGAATTCTGTCCCAGATCTGTTCTGGCTTGCCTTCTGCTCTAAGTTCTTCTTTGAGCAGAGCTTCAGCCTCCGCCATAATCTCTTGTGTCAATTGAGCCATAGAGATATACTGAGGAATATTTTTAAGGGGTTTGCCAAGGCGCGCAAGCTCTTCATTCTCTTTTTCGATTGCTACAATTCTTCCCTGTGTTTCTTCAGCAACATACGAAGGGTCAAAATCTTTGTAGCTTAATGTTCTTGGTCTCATTGCTGCTGCATGCATTGCAACATCTTTGAGCACCGGCGTCATCGCTTCAGCTGTTTTGGCAGAATCACATTTTGCTGAAATAATCACACCTACCTGGTTATTCGCGTGAACATAACCATTGACAGCAGTTGTTTCATCACCCTGAATGAATGCAGATCTTCTTACTACAAGATTTTCACCAATTGTTGCAATTTGAAGCGAGAGATATTCAGAAAAAGGTTGCCCTTTGATTGATGAAGCATTGATCGCCTCTGCGTCTGCCATCTCATGAGCAAAAGCGTGCTCAACTACCTCTCTCATAACTGTTTTGAATTTTTCATTTTGAGCAACAAAGTCAGTTTGAGAGTTAATCTCAACGATGACTGCCTTATGTCCCTCTACTTTTACGCCGATGGCGCCTTCAGCAGCTACTTTTCCTGCTTTTTTTGCAGCTGCGCCGATACCTTGATCTCGAAGCCACTCTACTGCTTTATCCATATTTCCATCAGCCTCAGTCAATGCTTTTTTGCAGTCCATCATTCCTGCATCAGTCATCTCTCTGAGTTTTTTGATATCTTGAGGTCCAAAGTTTGCCATAATTTTACGCCTCCGCCAATTCTTTTGCGCTTGCAACAACCTCTTTAAAGTCACCCTTGAAGCTGTATTTTTCTTCCATTGCTTGAATTTGTTCTTCTGTCATATTGGCTACATCTGCATAAGTATAAAAACCTTCGGCATTGAGTTTTTCTTGATAAACTTTGCCCACACCCTTAATCTTAGTAAGATCGTCGCCTTCCTCTTCGCCCATTGCCTCTTCTGCTTCTACCATAAGTGCCGCTATTTCGTCACCGGATACCACTTCTTCTACTTCCTGGCCTGTTGCCTCTGCATAGATCGCTTTACCCTCAATGATTGCTTCTGCCATTTCTTTACAGAAAAGCTCAATAGATCTGATCGCATCATCGTTTCCAGGAATTGGATAGTCAACCAAATCAGGATCACAGTTCGTATCAAGTGGCGCAACCACTTTCATGCCAAGTCTTTTTGCTTCATTTACGGCAATGTGTTCTTTGACCGTATCCACAACAAACATCATATCCGGGAGTCTCTTCATATGTCTGAAACCTTCAAGATAAGAGTTTAGTTTTTCTTTTGTTCTTCTAAGCATTAATGCTTCTTTTTTGGTCAAGAGATTAATTTGGCCGCTCTCTTCCATCTGCTCGATAATTTCAAGTTTTCTGATGGATTTTTTCATTGTAGGATAATTTGTTAACATACCGCCAAGCCATCTTGTAGATACATAAGGCATACCGCATTTTTCTGCATACTCTTTGATCGCTCCTCTGGCTTGTTTTTTTGTACCCACGAAAAGTACTGTTTTGCCTTCAGCAGCTGCATCTCTTACCACATTGTAGGTATACTTGAAATATCTAAGTGTCTTTTGAAGGTCGATAATGTAGATATTTTTTCTTGCGCCGAAAATGAATTTTTTCATTTTCGGATTCCATCTTCTTGTCTGATGCCCGAAGTGTACACCACATTCGAGTAAGTCTTTCATTGTTACCATTTTTGCTCCTTGGTATAATTATATTTTTTGTTTGATGAATCAAATCATCTTAGGTTTTGCCTCTGTAGCCCTGAACACACAACGTGCAACCTTTCAAGGAATAACTACATGAGTATTTCCAGATCCCAATACAGGATAAGGAGCGCGATTATATCTAAAAATTATTTAAAAAAGTATAAAAGGGAAGTTGGGCATCATTAAACAAAATGATACCCTCTGAAAATTATGCTTGCAGCTCTTCTAATTTGGCTTTGACTTCGCCTACATGTCCTTTTACTTTAACATTATTCCATGTAGCCGCTATTTTTCCGTGAGGATCTAGTATGAATGTGCTTCTAACGACCCCCAT
>JAUPLS010000174.1 GCA_030836805.1 Campylobacterota bacterium
ATTATTGTTGCGAATATGTTAAATAAGAAAATACAGAATAGAGCAAAGTTTATTGCTGTCAACTGTTGCACGATAATCATATCCAAAACAGTGAAGCCGAAAAAAATTAAATTCAATATAAACATATAATCCATTAAATCACTTGTTTTCATATTATTCTTCCTCGTTTATAATTACAAAAAACATAATTAAGTTAAACATAAATACTAAAAAAAATGTAAAGTTTGAAAAGTTTATATCATTTTTTTCAATCATATTTGCAATTGAGCCAACAAAAAAAACTAAATTAATAAACATAAATATAATCTTTAAACCAGTCATATTATTCTCCTATTAAAATAATTATAACAGAAATTTATTGAAAGTAAATAGGTAGCACAAAATAAAAAACCCAGCTTTTTAAGGCTGGGCTATTATTTAAAAACTTATTATTATTCGCTTGTTGACCAAGTTGCAACTCTTCCAATATCGTCACTGAATGCTTGGAATTCAAATTCTGGCATTGTGAAGTCATCTAATTTTGTGCCAAAAGAAAGCTTGCCACTAATACACTTATGAAGAGTAAAGATCATTGACTTACCATTGTATGGCAAGTATAAATCTACACTGAAAGTTGGAGAGTAGCCCATTGGAACGGCAATCATAGTTGATTGTTTTGCACCAACAACAACACCATTATTATAACTATAGTTAATCAATACAGTATCGCCAGCATCAGCAGATGCGAAAGTATACACACCTAAAGCAGACACAGCATATTCGCCAGTTGCAGGGGCAGAGGCTACACGCTTGAATTGCTTTAATGTTGCTTTATCAATAACGCCCAAATCTGCAACAAAGTCGCCAGAAACAGGTGGTGTTACAGTTACTTCAAATGGTGTCGTTGGAATTACTGTACCAACTGTGTCATACTTAACAGAGGTTAAACCATCCGTTGCAGCTTGACCAAAGAATAAAGACGAAAAGATCTCACCTTTAACAGTTCCCATTTTTGCTTTGCCAGAAATCTTTGCTTTTCCGCCAGCCACAAACTTTGCGTACTGAGAATCAGATCCAAATAATTCTTTTAATTCAACGCCCATGTCGAGTGATACTTCTTGCAAAGTACCAATCATTATTGGGGTTGGATTGGCAATGGGTGTGCCGTCAAACTCTTGAAGTGGTGTTGCCCACATTAGTCCTGCGCCGAAAATTGCTTGTGCCATATTATTTTCCTTTTAAAAATTTGTTAAATATTTGTTATTATTTCAATTGGTATGATTGCAACAGCGACAGTGCCAAGCACCCCTCCATCCGTTTCAACACCACCAACCATTTTGCAACTGTGAACTAATCCATCCAATGTTTGCACCCCGCCGATCAATTTGCTGCTATTAAATAAATCAGTCACTTTGTCAAGTATCGGATTGAGTATCGCATATGGATTTGCATTCTGGTCATTGCCAACACTTACATATATGTATAGCTCTGGTCTAAATGTCCATTTTATATCCATTCCTCGCACCGTCTCTGCCATTTCATTCTGTTGCAATAAAAAAATTGCTGGCATATCGGCTGGTGCAACATCTGTCCACAATTTTAATCGTCTTGACTTCGTGTTAAACTCAGCAACACTTGAGACTAAATTTAATAATGCACTATATATTTGTTCTCTTGTGCTCATTTTTTAATAGCCCGCCCAATTGCTTTATTCACATCATTCAATACATCATTTCTAATCTCTGCAAGTGCTGTTCTCATAAATGAGCGTTGTGGATAATTAGCATTTCTTGTATATGCATTTACCGTTATGGTTTTGGGCGATATACTCTTGCCAAACGCTTGCTTTATAGTCCTCATATGTGATTTAACACTTACTGCACCACTAAAACCATATTCGTGAACCGCTGCATACTTTACATTAGTTCGCACTACACTTTTAAAATTATCATTGCTTTCATAGTCAATTTTATGTATACTATTTCGCAATCTTCCAGTTCTTACTTTTAGTACTTGTCCTGTCAGTTTACCACTTTTTATGTTGTTTGTCAATTTGACAGCGTTCAACTTTATAGCCGCAATAATTTCTTCTCTTACGCTCTTACTTATTTTTTTAAAATTGACATTAACACTTACTTTTGTTTTTAATTCCATAGCACCGCCCGATTAAAAAATATTGACACTACGATACTGTTGCAATACAACCTTAACGAAGTCAGGCATTTCATTAACTATAAAACTTGTTGTTTCCCCGGCAATTGCTTTTGATGAAAGATTAAGCGTCTCAATTTGCTTATACTTTATGCCAACCAACTCAATGCAAGCTTGTTCGATGTCTGCTGGAATAACATCATAGCCTGCATTATATGAAATCTCACAATTGATGCGCCCAGATTTAAAAGTGTTTGATATAACAATCATTTCTTCGTTGTAGTTTAATACTTCTTCGTTTATATTATTCACTTTTACATATACTAAAGAATTGAGCGGCGTATGCTTGACAAAATGATAATCTCTATTTGTTCCGTTAAACTTTTCAACATAATCAGCGGCAGAAAATGAACGACCACACCACGATTCAATAAATTTTGAAGCGGAAGAAACGAGAGAACCAATCAATGCGTCATCTGTTGCGCTGTTAATTCTTAAATATTTTTTTACATCTGCGACACTTGTTAAGTCTGCCATTTTATTATCCCAATATTATTTTTTTGCTCTTGTTTTTTTAGTTGGCGCAACTGGTGCATCTTCAACAACCTCAACAACTTCTTGAATTTCAACCTCTGGAACAACTTCAATGACTGTCTCAATATATAATTCAAAGCCATACCCAATCAATTTGTTTGAGTGTTGCTCATCAATTTCAAGTATTTCATTTTTGCACTTATACTCTTTGCCATCAATCGACACTGATGTAGTATTGTTATTTGTTTTTAATTTAATCATTGCCATAACTTATTCCTTATCAATAAAATTATTATAGTTTTTTTTATAAAAAAAGCAAAAAACCCCTTTATAAATGATAAAAGATTTATTATAATTGAATTGTAAGTGGTAAAAAGTTATTGCTATATATGCAATAGGTTGAGCAAAGAGTAGGGAGGGGAAACCGCCGAACGGCTTTGCAAGTCCTTAAAAACAGCGCAAGAAAGAGAGCAGGCGCAACGGTGGGTGAATGATAGATCCGGCTCGGGAGCATAGAAATATGCCATAAGTCTGTCATCGTCCATTTCGGTCCATACGGTAGTGACCAGTTGGTAAAACGCAAAAAAACATGGGAGGGTTTCGTCTTTTAATCCTCCGGTAGTATATAAAGATCTTAAGTAACTCAGAAGCATAAGTATATCAAAGAATGTTTTGCGGCTCGGTTTTCTATTTCAAGGTTTTGGTTTTGGTGGTTTTATTTTTGTATCTCGTATTTGATTTTGCTATTGTATTTTGTTATTAATGTGTTATAATAAAAATAAAGGAGTTGAATATGAAGAAAACAAATGTGCGTTATGTTAATCGCTGCAATTTAACTCTTGTTAATCAGTTGAATGATTTGCTCAAAAATTCTGGCTATAGATTTGAATATGAATATGTTTATAACAGACACGAGCAAATTATCAAGCGTGAATATATAATCAAAGTTTTGGAAGAGAACAGCGATACAAACATCACTGAGCCGCTTTTTTGGTATAGTGAGAATGGTCAAAGATGTGTCAAAAAAATAACTTATGATGATGTTATTGCAAAAATAAACAACTATATGACAGCATACAAAGAAACAGGATATGCACTCCATCAGCCAGCATTTGAATATTTTGTGCAATGCTTTGATGATATTAAAAACATTCTTGAAGTAAACAAAACATATAATAGTATTAACAGTAAACTAAAAACAACGACTAAATGTATTAAGACTTTAAAAGTATGAGCGACGACGATTTTAATAAACTGAATGACTATTTAATTAAAAGAGATTATTTTTTTAAAATTCAATCTGGGATAATACAATTTTATTATTACTCAAACTGTCGTTCGTATTTTACTGTTAAAATTAAAAAGTCAAACGATTTTTTTAAAACATTTTTAGAAGGATTGGAAGTAAATAACGACAAGAGATTATATGATATTGTGCAAGACTATTATTTGAATGAAGTGTTATCCAAAAAAATTGCTATTCCAGATAAAGAAATAAAGAGGATGAAAATATGAATAACCATTTGCCAATAAAATCAAGAAAAGCAATTGAAAAATTGAGTAAAAAAGAGCTTGAAAAGGAAATAAATATGTATGAAGATATGCTTGAAAATTGGATGTTTGCACCAAACAATAGGGCGAGATTGACTATGATTTATTGTTTTAATAGTTTCAATTATTGCAAATTTATTTATAGTAAACTTTAAAAACCCCTTTACTTTCAATGATCTTCTGTTATAATTTATAGAAATAGGAGATGAAATATGAAAAGAGAAGATGTTGAAAAGTTTCTAAATTATTTAAACGATCAAATAAAAGTTTTAAAAACCCATAAATTTGAATACTGTGAAAACAATACTTATTATTTTGTTTTGATTTATAATAAATTGCCAAACGAATGCCCATATATGTTTTTTAGATTTAATTACAATGAGAATTTTGATGTTGGCTCTGTTTATAAAACAATTATGAATGATGAAAAATTAAAAACTTTGGCTTTTGTGATGGGGTTAAATAATGAATAAAATAACTAAGCAAGACCTTGTAAAAAAAATAAAAGAATTGCAATCGTTTGGGGAAGTGGCAAGACATTTTGGGGTTGATAGAAAAATTATTTATAAGAAGCGTAAAGAATATAATATTTTTGAGTTGGTGTGCGGCGAGCAATTTCAATTGACATATGAGCAAGTTGATAGCATTAACGAAGCAGCGCCAAAAGATATGCAAATAATTAGCAGTTTAGATGATATTAAAAAAGAAGTCAACCATTTTATTATAAGTGATATGCAGATATCGCAAGGTGTAGATTTAAAACACTTGACAGCAATTGCAAAAGAAGTTATTGATCGCAAGCCAGATGTGTTGATTTTTTTAGGTGACTTCTGGGATATGAAATCACTTTATAACATAACAAAAGATCAGTTTGATGGCAAGAAATATAAAAGCGATGTGCGTGTTGGAATTGAAGCGATGCGCATTTTAATGGAATTGATTATTGCTGAGGAGAAGAAAACGGGCTGGAAATTGCGAAAAGTTTTTTGTTTGGGAAATCACGAGCATAGAATAAATAAAATAGCAAACAGTTATAAAGCCCTTAATGGTTTAGTTTCAATCGATGACTTAGAGTTGAGCCAATTTAATTTTGAAGTTGTTGAATTTTTAAAGCCAATCATTATTGATGATATAGCATATTGCCATTATTTTACTAATGGACTGATGAACACTCCAATACAATCAACAAGGCTTTTAGTGCAAAGAAAATTGATGAATTGCGTTATGGGTCATAAGCAAGCGTTTAGCATACATAGAGAAGTAAAAGCAAGCGGAGAGCCTGTGTACGCAATTTTTGCGGGTAGCTCATATTTACACGATGAAGAATATTTGACGGAACAGGGCAACCATTACAGCCGCCAAGTTTGGGCATTGAACAATGTTGGGGAGAAGACTTTTGAGCCAGAAATTTTATTTTTAAATCGTTTGATGAAAAAATGGGGTTGCTAATATGTTAAAAAATGATGTTTTAAAAGCAATTAAAGATGATTCAAATATGTTGAATAATATGTTGCATTCACTGGGCAAGAGTTTGACACAGTAAATACATATAATTTATTCGCTTTAGAATTAGAAGAAGAAGCAAAGAACAACAACAGATATGAATAACAGAAGTTTGATTTTTTCGTTAAGTCATACAGATGGAATGCTCAACAAGCTTTAATCAATAAGAAAATGAATGCAAGAGAATTATGTAAAATGGTATATAATAGTTTTAATAGCAAATAAAAAAAGCGAGGTGTCTCCCCTCAATTTTCAAAAACCAAGAATGTGAACCTTGGTTTTTGTTTTTTATATGTGCGTTATGATAAAAATTAAAATTAGGCAACACATTTTTTTATTCCTCCACAGCTAAAATAGTGCAACGACAATTTGGATGACAAGGAGGGGCATAATCGCCAGATGGGAAGTCATCATCGATATCTATTGCGCCAGCCTCTTCATTTTTTTGACAGTCTTCACTCACCAAATCATCTTGAGCAGTCAACCATTGTTTTTTCTTTATGCCAACTTCTTTGTATGTGTCAACTGTTATATTATTATCTGCCATATTTGTTTCAGTTCGTGCAATCATAGATGCTCTTTCTTTTGAAAACATATGAGCGTCTTGAATTTGTTTTGCTATTTCCTGATTGCTTAAACCATCTTGCATTGCTTTATTGATTAAAATTTTGAGGTCTGCTCGTGTGGTTTCATTGATAACATATGACGCATTAGGATTGTCAATAAGCTTTCCTCCGCTTGTGAATTTCTTGCCAACTAATTCCGCCGCCCTGCGTTGTATGTATTCGTCAGTGACTTTCAATGCTTTACTGTATTTAGTTTTGCTATTTATTCCGAGAAACGAAAACACTGATTCAATAACTTGTTCGCCAATTGATTTTAAATATTCAGTCAATTTTTTTATAATTGAAAGTGTCTCAGTTGCATCAATTTCAATATCAAGGTCATAATCTTTTTTAATTAGTATTGACTTATCTATGTTATTTAATTGAGATAAAACCTTTTCTTTTTGGGCGTTTAGATATTGCTCAATGATTTTTTCAATGCCTTTTTGCGCTGCTATAACCTTTTTAGATAGTTTAATATCCTTCTTTAAACTTTTTTTTTTGGCTATTTTTTCGGCTGGCGTGTCAGTCTCCTCGCCTTCTTCTTCGTCATTGACAAGTGTATCCTCAAAAGGTTTTTCCTCAATTTCTTCAACTTCTGGAAATGGATCAAGTCCAAGCTCTTGCCTTACTTCGTTTACAGTTAGTACACCGCTTGCAACATATGAGTTATTGATTTGTGCTTTAATTAATGGATCGGTTGCTTCTTCTATATCCCAATTAAATTCGACATCTTCATAGCCAAATTGCGTTAATATAATGAAGTTAATAAGATTTTTAACATAGTCAAGCAATGGTGACAAGCCTTCCTCTTTCGCAAGTGTGGCGGTTGTATTTGCTGTTGCTCTGTTTGTATCTGTTATAAAAGCGGTAGGCGGAAGAGAAAACGCAAACATAACAATACGGGTCAACCATTCATCAAAAACATCTTTTAATGGCTCAGGTTTTGTGTTATATGGTGTCACGCCATTTGGAACCATTTTTGCGTGTGTCTTACTCATACCCATATTTTGTTCATCCCAATATGCTTGAAACTTACGAATTTGATCTGGGTTCCATTCTGCTGGTGCTGTAAAAAGAAGGTTTGGCGTGTTGCCATTTGTGTAATATTCTAATTGATTGACTGTCTTTCGTAGTAAAATATTGACCGTTCCAATAACTTGCTCAACTGGACTATACCCATAAATTTTATTAGAACGAATATTGCGTGGCTTATATATTAACTCATTATAAGTGTAATCGACTGCTGGCATACCCTTTATATTTTGCTGATAGGCTGGGCTTACTCCATCTTTTGGAGTGCGTCCAGTGCGGTCTATAACTCTTTTAATTGTTCCACCATCTATAACTTCCAATGAATGCAATGCCCCGCCTAAAGTTTTACGAGGGTAAATTGTTGGCGCATCAATAACGAGTAGATCTTCTATAAGCATACGTAACCACTCATCAAAGTTATGCTCTTTATCTGGCATTAAAAAAAATTTATCAAGTTCTTTTGTGCGTATATTAGTTGTCTTATTTTTATTATTTTTGACAACGAATTTATAATTGAAGCGTGAAATTTGGTCTTTACGAGTCTCAATTGCAAGTCTTAATATGTCACAATTATCAGATAATGCACGCAATTGATTAAAAGAAATTGGCTCACTGCCTCTGGGTGTAGTTTGAATATTAAAGCCAACAGGATAATCGAATGCCCTTCCTGCCTCTTGTTGTGCGACTGGTTGCAATGGTTGTTGTGGCGACATATACACACCACGGTCGACATCTTTAACCGCAAACAATGCTTTGCCTAATTTTTTAAAATAACCGTCTTTGTTTTCGCTCATATTGTTTAATTCCTTAATATTTTTATATTATAGTTTTTTTATAAAAAAAAGCAAAAAACACTTTACACGACCAAAAAACAGTATAATATATATAGTGTAGCACATAATAAAAAGGAGAATAAAATGAATAAATACTTAATGGAAGAAATTAAAAACATAGCTGGGGGTATAATGGATCAGCTTGCATATGATTGGATATATTTTGATATAAAAGATTTAAAAGAGTTTATTGAAAATGTAGGATGTAATCCTGAGGGTGTATTTGTTGAATGGTGTGACTCTTATTTTCCAAATCATGAAGATGCAATTGAAGTTTTAAGACAAGATGAAGCCGCAGTTTATGCTGCATTTAATGGATTTATTAAAGTAAAAGATGCTGCTCATATTATATCATATAGGAACGATTGTATATATGATATTTACGATTTAAAAGACTTTGAAAAAATTGATGAGTTAAAATATTTGATTGAAAATATTGATGAGTTTATTATTAAAAAAGAGAAAGAAGAACTTGAAAATGCTATTCCAGAAGTAAAAACAGAAAGCAAAAAATTGAAAATTTAAAACCATCCGCCAGAACTTCTGGCGGTTTCTTCTTTTTTCTTTGTATTTTCTTCGTCTATAAAATCAATCCATCCGCCATTCTTGTTTTCGCTTAATTCAGTTAATGCCCAAACTAAAGCATCAAGGCGGTCTGGTGACTTCTGTTTTGTATCGCCAGTGTAGTTGACCATTTGATCTTCTAACTTGCCAAACATTCCGATATGGTGTACTTTTCCCTGCTCGTATAATGCACTTATTGGCTCGGCTCTCAATATCTTTCCTCTTGTTGCCGTAACTTTTTTATACGACACATTGCCATCTAAATTTCGTATAATGTCTTCAATCATATCGCCGCCATTGTTTGTTTCTGCTATTATTCTATCGGCTTTATAATCATAATAAGCATTGATTGCAACTCGTGCCCAATCAGCAGGTTTGGCAAGCACTGTCAAATCTTTTATGATATAATAATGCCCGTCCTCACCTTTTCCAGCCACAACAATACCAGTAAAGTCAGCCTCGGCGGAAGAAGTTACAGCGGGGTCAATAGCTACAACGATACGAGAAAAACTGTCATAATTTTCAACACGTAAGTCATCAATTTGTTTTAATGTCCATAATGCGTTCTCGTTTTCTTCTAAAACTTCCGCATATATTTCTTGTCTTCCAAGTCTTGTGCCTTCATACTTATCAATAATTTTATTTAAAAATGAAGGTGCTAAATTATTTTTATTGTCAAAAGTTGAGCCTCTCGTTATAATTGTTGATTTTTCTTTTATTAGATCTTTTATTAGTTTGGTTGGGCGTGGTGTAGTTGTTATACACGCCTGAGGATTCTTTCCTAAGCGCAAACCTAAAAATACTTGATCCCAAGCGTCAGGATAACGCCAAGCCGCAAGCTCATCAGCCCACAATTTCATGTGTTGTTTTCCGCGCATACGATCTGGTTCTTCTGCTGAGAAAATTAAACTAATAGCACCATTAGGCCAGTATAGTTGCCCATTCTTAAATGTTGGTCGATCCCACCTATCACAAACGCTTAAAATTCCACTCTCACCCTGAACCATAATTTGTTTAGCATCGTCACTCGTTGCACCTATCAAATTAACATACTTATTTGTTTTAACTTGCTCTTTAATCCACTCAGCGCCAACCCTTGTTTTTCCAAATCCACGCCCAGCCATAACCAACCAAATCATCCAATCTCCATCAGGTGTTCTTTGTTGTGGTCGTGCATTCCAATCCCAATCATAAAAAAGTTTTTCAGCCTCGTCGTCGCTCATTTTCATAATGCGGCGGATCTGTTCTTCTTTGCTTAACTGTTGGAATAGTTGTCTTTTACTTAATATTGACATAATAATATTATCCATATAATAAAATATATTATAAATTATTTTAAAAAAAGAGCAAAAAACACTTTACACGATATAAAAATGTTAAATAAATGTTTTGATATAGCAAAAGAGATTATACCAAATTTTTGTGGCGAATAAGAAAAACCCCGCTTTTTAAGGCGGGGCAATTCTTTTTACTTTTTGCGATTAGGCGTTGATGTTATAAATCAATCCAAAAGCAGGTGGGAAGTAGTTTTGTAATACGCCATCAAAATAAACGCCAAACTCATACTTTCTATTTCTTAGTGGCCATTCAATTTGGTAGTAGTCACGTCTTAAGTTTTTCACCAAAACATTACCAACTTCAGAAACAGGGTAAGGAACACCACTTGAGTAGAACATAACAGTGCCCGGTGCTGCATTTGGATGCACTTCAATTTTAACACTGTTTCCAGTGATTTTATTTAAGTAAGAGCTAACAACGGCACCAGCTTGGAAACCACTTGAACCATTGATATCGCCATTGAAACGAATTAGAGGAGCGCCACCATTTGCAATGATTAACTTGTTCATATGCTTTAATACTGAAGCGGATACATACATTTTATCTGGAGACAAACGATACATATTATAGAAGTTTTCTAATGCTTCGTCAATCTCAACAATTCCACCAGCACCATCAGAAGTCATTCCAGTGTTTCCAGTTGCCAATGCTTTAACATAAGAACCAGAGCCAGATTTTACGATCTGAGTTAATAAACCGT
The DNA here is from genome assembly GCA_030836805.1 of Campylobacterota bacterium. GTDB lineage: Bacteria > Campylobacterota > Campylobacteria > Campylobacterales > Sulfurovaceae > Sulfurovum. The sequence continues at coordinate 10,794 of JAUPLS010000174.1, forward strand.
CATACACATTGGAATCGGTTGATTTATCAGCAGTGAAAGCAGAAGCAGCAACAGATCCGGTTCCTGCGGCGGTCTTAATGGTCAAGCTATTAACAGAAGTTACAGCGCCTAATACTTCAGAGCCAGAAGCACCCCAGAACCAAGCAAATCCGAAAGCTCCGGCAATATTTGCAACAGTAGCGGTAACGCTTGAAGAAGCAGCGGCAGTCGTTACAGTAGCAGCAGCAGACTTTTGAGCAGTACCAGCATTTACAACATTAGAAGAACCATCACCCTTATCAATAAGCGTAACAGTTGGAACAAGCGTTGCACTTGCGATGTTTAAAGACTGACCAGTTACGCCGTTGTTGAAACCAGCAACTTGTTGATATCCTTTTTGTGATAAAGCAACACATATAACAGATACTTGAGTTGCATCTGGAATAGAACCACCAGAACCAACAGCAGCCAACACAGGAGTACCAGTTGTGCCCAAAGCGTGGGAAGCATTACCAGCATAATCCAAAAACTCTTCTTGAATCATAACGGCTTGTAGCAAATCTTTAGCAGCACGAGCACGGATATTATCAAAACCTTGCGCAGCCAATTCAGCTTCAAAAGTAACCGAGTTGTTTAAACCCAAAAAAGCAAACTTTGCCAAATAGTCTTGAGTGCTTTGTGCAATCTCATAACCCCTTTGACCTTCAGCTAATCCAAGACCCAAATTTGCAGTATTAATACCAGTCACCGCTCTCCAGTTTGCTTGTATACCCATTCCACCAACCACACGAGCGATTTCATTTCTCAATGGGGTATTAACTGGGTATAAAGTTTTTGCTGGTGCTTCTAAGTCATACATCGTTAAGCCAGAGGTTGCAGATCCAGACTGGCTATATGCTTTTGCTAATAGGTCAAGCGTTTCTTGTGTGTTATTCATCTTTTTTTTCCTTATTAAAAATTAAAATTTAATTACTTTTGCATTTGTTTGTGCTTGCTTTATCAGCGTTGCCACATCGTCAATTTTGTTTGTGCCCACTTTATAAACTGGTTCAACTGTCTTCACTTCTATTTCTTCACTATCTCCGCCCTTGCCAATAACTTTGAGAATTGCTTTTGGTTCTGCTGGCATTGCTTCTAATTCTTTAACTCTTTTTGATAGTGCTTCGTTTTCTTGTGTTAACTGTGCAGCTTTTGCAATTGCATCATTAAGCTCAGCCTTATTCAAATCATCCGATTTCTTTAAATCATTATTGTCAATATTAACAGATTTAGTTTCCATTGTCAATTCTTGCTCTTGAATTTCTTCTATTGCTTCCGCTGCTCTCATTGCTTGTTCTTCATTTTCTTTTTCTGTTAACTCTTCAACTTCTTTATTAGTCATTGCAACTAATACAGCGCCAAGGTTTTTGATAGTGTTTTCCAACTCAGTGATTAAAGTCATATCTTCATTTTTCCAATTCGCTTCATCTTCTGCACACTCTTCTAAATAGTGTAAGTCTTCTAAAATTCTGGAGAGCCACGCCACATTGTTGAATGACTTCTCAATAGTCTTGACTTCATCTTTAATTTCTTCTATTACTTCAACAGTTTCAACGATTGGCTCAACTATTACAGTATCAGCCTTTTCAATTTCAACTTCTTTATTTTCTATTTCCATATTACTATCCTCATTTTTATTTTCTATAGTGTCAGCCTTAAACAATTCAAACAAGGCTTCTGGATTGGCAGGTCTATCAACCAAACTAATCTCTAATAAGTTTATAGCGTGTATAATGCTTTTATTTAATTCATCACGCTTTAATATTCTTCCGCCAATGCTAAAACCTTTATATACACCTGTTAATACTTTCTTTACTGCTATTGGATCAACAATATGAGCGCCAAACCAAGTCTTGCCATCATCTTTGACATCAATCTCAATGGCTGTTCCTGCCGCTATATTGCCATGCATTTCCCTTACTGCGCCAAACTTCATATAATCAACAACAGCATTTTTCATTGCTTGTGCTGTTATAGTCTCGCCATCGCTGTCAACATTACCAGATGAAGCCCACCCCCAGACTTTAATTGTGCCATCGTCTTGTTTTTCGTTTTTAGTTATCTCGCCAAATAGAATTTTTTTCATTGTTGTGCCCTTAAATATTTTTATATTATATAATAAAACGATTAAAAATCAATTTTGTAGTTGTTCAATAAACTTTTTCTTTGCTTCATTCTGGCTATTACATAACTCATATATTTTTTTGTTATCCACTAATGCTTGGATAAAAGAAGAGAATTGCCCGTCTTTTGGTTTAACAAATTCATCGCACGCCTTCATAATTTCAATCGATGGCATTACTTTTAATGGCTCAATAAACTGTTCGTCTCTCGTAGTAGCACAGCCAGACAAAACCAATAACATAGATATAACTATTATTTTATTCATTTTATATCATCCAATATTTTATTCAACTTTTTAAAGTCTTCGGTTGGCAAGACGCAATCTTTAATCTTTGGGTTGTTCTTAATCTTTTCAACTTCAACGATTTTCTCTTTGTAAACAGTCACAATTTGAATCTCTTTTTTTGCAGTCTCTCTTGCATTCTTCACTGCTATGTCTTGATCTTCTTTTGCTTTAGCCAGAGCCTTGCTCAATTTTATATTGTATTCTTTCGTTGCTTCTGCTCGTTCTTTTTTAACCCCAGAATCAAAACCTTTTGAATGAGAGAACCAGAGCGCACCAAGCGCCAATAAAATAACAAGAATAATCTGTCCAACCTTTGTTGAAAAGAAAGCGATTACATTGTTTATAAATGTTTTTAAAAAACTTAATATGACAGTAAAAATCATTTTATCGTGTCCTTATCTTTCAAGCTCTCAGTGGTCATCGTTCTCAATATAAAGTTCATAGCAGTCACGCCTATAACAATATACATATACTTATCAGGGTGTTGCCCCATAATAAAATTAAAGTTTGCTTCAATTACTGTAAGCAATGCAATCAATAAATTGAACATAATTGTTCTACTCTTTACAAATCTGGTCATCCATATTTTCATAATATCTCCTAATCGTGTTTACTTTCTTAATTCTTTCTTGTAAGCCATTATACCCGCCATTTACTAATTTTGTTATAATAGTCGTTGTTTCTTTTATATCAGCATCAGCAACTCTATTGCCATTTATCATATTCCAATACTCGCCAGCGGATAGGGCGGCATATAAAGGTTCTTCTAAAAGTTGAGGTTGTGCCATTAAATCTATATTTAAAGCCTTGCCAATTTTTAAATAATTATCTCGCCCCGTTATTTGTTTCAAGCCCCTGCCCAAAAACTTATAACCATCACCCGGATTGATATTGCCCATTCTATTACTGTATACCATATTGGCAAGGGCTTGAGGATTACGCACGAATGGCATTGCTTGTTCTATTGTTTTAAATCTGGAAGGCCAGACATTCATCAATCGTTGCGGCGTGGTATATGTTAAGTTTTCTCTCACTGTTGACAAATTACCACTTTCAATAAATACCTGCCCCAAAAAATTTGATACCCTTTGCAAGTTCTCATTTATTTTATAGTGTGTCATTGTTTTATTTAACACATCACAATATATATTTGCGTGTGTCTTCGTTGCGCCAAATAAAACCAGTGCATTGACATCAACATATATTCTATTATTTGTCATTTATTAGCCCAGCCAATAACTTTTGTTTGGCATCACTTATTTCAACAGGTCCGTCATCCTTACCAGTGATTTCCAATTTGTCAGTCTCTTTCCATCTCATTTGAGTTTTAGCCCAGAAGATAAGTGCTGTTGTGTCTCCTCCGGTTGCTTTATTAAATAAAGTTTGTGCAATTTTGGCGTTAGCTTTAGCCTTCCCCTTAACCAATTCATCAGAAAAATACTTGCGGAGGGTATCGTCATTTATATTAATGTATGCGCATAATTGTTCAATTGGAATGCCAAATCCGGAAAGAGTTTCGACTTGTTTGCGTTGCTCTTCCGTTGGTTCAAAGTTAGGGCGACCTACCTTTTTTTTATTTTTTTCATTAGCCATTTTTATACACGCCAAAAATTATAGTTATAAATTTAGTATAAAGGTTTTGGCGTGTAAATCAAATTTTAAAGAGAATCAAATTCTTGACCTGTGCTTTCAAGTATTGCTTTTTTATCTGTAAACTCTTGCCAACGACGAATTATAACATCAACATAAATAGGATCAAATTCTAATCCATAACATTTTCTATTGTTTTTTTCACAAGCAATAATTGTCGTTCCAGATCCTAAAAAACTATCTAATACAATATCACCTTTTTTAGAACTATTTAAGATTTGATATTCAAATAATTCAACTGGTTTCATTGTTGGATGTTCTCCATTTCTTGTTGGTTTTTTAAATTCAAGAACAGTTGTTTGTTTTCTATCTGAATACCAATTATGAGAAGCTCCATCTTTCCAACCGTATAAGCAAGGTTCATGCTTCCAATGATAATCTTGTCTCCCTATCACAAATTGGCTTTTATTCCAAATTAAACATTCTCTAACTTTCCATCCCACATCTTTTGCAGCCGATCTAAAATTATAACCCTCTGAATCTGCATGCCAAATATAAAATACAGCACCTTCTTTCATTACTGAATCTGCATTTGAATATGAATCAATAAGAAATTGTTTAAAATTTTCATCTTCCATACTATCATTTTTAATTGAAAGTGAATCTTTTGTTTTTCCAGTATATGAAACATTATAAGGTGGATCTGTAATCCATAAATCAGCTTTATTGTCATTCATAAGTTTTTCAACATCTGACAAAACAGTTGAATCACCACACATTAATCTATGATTGCCTAATATAAAAATATCACCAAGTTTTGATTTAGCTTCTTTTTTAACTTCTGGCACACTATTTTCATCTGATTGAGGTATAAAATCAGGTTCATTTTCCAATAATTCAATATCATCAAAACCAAGCAACTGCATATCAAAATTATTGTCTTTCAATTCGCTTAATTCAATTTTTAACAATTCTTCATCCCATCCAGAGTTTAATGCCAATTTATTATCAGCAATAATATATGCCTTTTTTTGTAATTCAGTAAGCCCGACTAATTTAATTGTTGGCACTGTATCAAGTTTTAATTTCTCAGCCGCCATCAATCTTCCATGTCCAGCAATTATTCCATTATTTTCATCAATTAAAATTGGATTAGTAAAACCCCACTCCTTAATTGAAGATGCAATTTGCTGTACTTGCTTATCACTATGTGTGCGACTGTTATTAACATATGGTATCAGTTCTTTTGTATTCTTATAAACAACTTGCAATTCTTTATTTTTCATTTAAATTCCTTTTGTCATACTATATATTATAACAGTTATTTATTAAAAGTAAATAGCCAAACTAAATTTTAAAAAGTTTTTTTGTATCTCCAGTTTCTTTTATATTAAAGTCAATCCAATCTTTTTTTGGCTATATCAAAAAACTTTTCATCCATTTCAATACCTACAAACCTTCTATTAGTATTTTTACAAGCAACGCCAGTACTTCCGCTTCCCATAGTCAAATCAACAACCAAATCATTCTCATTGCTAAATGTCTTTATTAAATCTTCTAATAATAGAACTGGTTTTTGCGTTGGGTGAAATCCATCATAATCTTTTTTATATTTAAAAATATTTGATTTAGATTTTTTACCTTCCCATAAGTTAAAAATAGAATTAAAAACAGAATTAAAAACAGAATTAATATTTTCTAATTCATAAAATTCTTTAAATCCTTCCATTTTATTAATGTTAAATACTTCTATTAATTCGTTGTATGTTTTTTCTGTGCATAATCCAAATTGTGTACTATCAACATAAAAAGTATGCTCCGCTCTTCTATGTCCTAACTTTGTATTTATTTGTTTTAGATTTAACCCAATAAAATTAATTACATTTTTAAAATATGATCTTAATGGATGTAATTCTTCGTTGTCATGAGTTTTACTAAATACTAATATATCTTCGTAATAATTTACAGGCGCTTTTTTAGCAATTAAACAATTAGCAAAGTGGTCTTTTTCCCAAATCATACTATAACAAAAAGGTAAATTTGGAATAGCTTTATTTATTAATTCATTAGTAAAAGGATTTTGAGAAAATAAAACCATTTTTCCGTTTTTTCTTAATATTCTGTTTGCTATTTGCATTATTTTATTTGTATCAATAACTACATCCCAATTATTAACTTTTTCTTTTGAAACACCCCAATTCTTTGGTGCGTTTTTTATCGTTCCATAAGGTAAATCTGTTAAAATTAAATCAACAGAACCATCTTCTATATGTTCGCTCTCAGTTAAACAATTACCATTAATTATTTTATATTCCATTAACTTTCCTTATCAAGTATATGATTTAATTATAACATAAAATAATTTATTTACAATAGTAAAAAGCACTTGATTTTTGTTTTTTTTTAAGTATAATTAAATCATAAGAAGTTTTTATTAATGGACGTGAGTAACGTCCGGTGCAAAAGAGTATGGAGGGGAAACCGCCGAACGGCTTTTGCTAACTTATAACGCACAAGAACGAGCGCAGGTGCAACAGAGGGTGGATTATAGATCTGGCGTGGGGGATAGTAAAATATCTGTAAGTCTGTAATCGTCTTGTTTCGGTCCATACGGCAGTGACCAGAATACGGAGATAAACGAAATCACTATGGGAGGGTTTCGTCCTTTAATCCTCCGGCAGTATATAAAGATCTTAAAACATAGTAACTCAAAAGCATAAGTATATCAAGAAGGTTTTGCGGCTCGGTTTTCTATTCAGGGGTTTGGGTTTGGTGAGCGATAGCGGAAAAGGTTTTATTATAATTCAGCATTAAAAATAAATGCGTTAATTCTATCCAAACAATTTTGGTCAATTACATTCATTGAAAATAAAAGTGGTATCATTTGCGTTTGAATTAATGGACTTTTCAAATTTATATCGTTTAAATTGTCAAACATAAATCGTATTGCCTTTTGTTCTGGCTCAACACCATTTAAAAACATACTAAACATAAAAGCTTTATCGCCTAATAACTCAAAAAGTTCACCTTTTGAAATCATACATTCAGTTCTCATTTTAATGATACTCCTTTATTGCCATAGCACTATATATTCCAGTACTTCCTGTTCCCAAATTGTAGCCAACAATTGTCATTGTATCTGCTGCATCGCCATCGATATTTAAACTTAAAAAAGCTTTTTGCAATGATTCAGTTACAGTTGCGCCGCCAGAATTCACAGGTATATATTCGCTATAAATTTTTGATGCATTTGTTGTGTTAAATGCTGTTGCTGTAATATTATATTCTGTTGCGCTCTCTGCGCTTATTTCAGTCCACGCCCCTCCGGTAACCGTTCCACCAACCCAAATCTCAACAAGCACAGCCTTTCCGCTTGAATCGACATAGTGGTTCATTTGTGATGGCAATATATTTGCTCTATTTTCTTTTCCTTGATAAATCAATTTAGGTCTTATACTTAAAATGTGACTTATAGTTGTTGCTATTGTTCTCGTTGTTCTTCCCAAACTAATAGTATTTAAATCGTGATCTAAATTAACATTATTTTCAACCGCTAAAAAGCTTGTAAAATGTGTCATAGTTCCAATATTTGTCACGCCCAATTGCTCAATTTCATATCGTATAGGAAGCGTTAAAGTACCCAAAAAAGTATTGGATAATTCAAATTTATCAAATTGATGAAATAACACTTGTCCATTTGCTGTTGCAATATAACATCTTATCTTGCCCGTGCAAAAACAATTGAAGTCAAAAAAGAAATAATAAATTTTAGTTAAATCTAAAGTTAATCCGCTTTCACCTGTGCCGTCTAATTTATCAATATTAAAATTTGCTTGTGTTATATTTTCCTCTATAATGCTTCCGCTGCTTTTGCTTCTTAAATTTAAGCTAAACACGCCATTTTGAAGTTTTAAATAAACACCGTTATTATTATCGTAGTATCCAGCAGATTTTTTTATATCTGTTTGATTACCGTTAAAATTTAAAGAAAAACCAACCATTAAACTATTGCCAACTTGTTTTTTAAAGTATTGTTTTGTTTGTCGTATTGCTTTACTGCTGAGTGTTGTACTTGTATTTAGTGTTATTCCAGAATTGTTTTGATTAAGTGTTATACTTGCACCATTAACAACTTTTTCGTTCCATTTGTCTAAATTTTTTGAGTATTCGCTAATATCTTCAAAAATAATAGAATGGTTTGATACACGCAACTTTCCAGTTGCATCCATCTGTAAATCATTTCTATGCCAAACTTCTCCGGGTATAAAGCTCATATTTTTTCTCTTAAATTATAATAAATTTTTTGTTTAATTCGTCAATAAGTTTTACAGTTATACTTGTATTTTTTACTTTTATTTTTATAGTGTTTTGACCATCAAAAGTAAATAGTCCACCATTTATATATAATGTATTTTTGTCAACTGATTTTTTAAATGTAAATTCTTTTCCAAATTTTATCGATGTTGGCAAGCTTAAAATTATATTATTGTTTGTTGTATCAGCTAAAATTATGCTATCATTTTGTGTTAATGTGTAATCACTTGTTTTAATTTGTGTAGTGTTAACTTGCTCATTAACCACAACCCATTGCCCAGACAAATATTTATATACCTCTCCAGAAGTTTTATAGTATATACAATTTTCTTGCGCAGCAAAAATAGGAGTATCATCGCCAGCCAATAATTGCTGCTTATCATCGAGTGATAAACCATTTTCATCCAATACAAAATTTTTAGTTAAATCAACCATTTTTTAATTCCTTATTAAACTATTATACAAAAAAAAACGGGGCAATCAATTTTGCGCCCGTCTTAATTTTTTATATTAAAAAATTATACTAAAAATGAACTAATTCTCTTCATATATATAGTATTACCAACTGATGTCACTGTTGCCTCAATTGTTTTATTTGTTACATTATAATTAAAAGAAATAGTGTAAGAAACGCCCACTCCTATTTTCAATTTTGTATGTTTAACATAGTCAAAATTACCATATGACCAAATTAAAGAATATGTATCTTTACTCATATTTGCAACAGTATCATCAATAATTATATCAAAATGAATATCTGCAAAAATTGGTGTTGTGTTTGCTATTACATCTGCTACATTTCTTTGTGCTATAACCATAGCCGAACCGCTCGCAGTAACACCCAATATGTCATTAAATGTTAAATCTTCAACTGCTGTTGCGGTTAATTGCAAAGCTATATCAAGTTTATCAATTGCTAATTCTAAACTGTCACCTGTTGCTATTGCATTATTTTCTGTAAAAACCGGCATTTCAACGCCATCAGCACCCTTGCCAATAAACGCTTGAATATTTGCGTCATCATCAGCAGGAATTACTATCCCCGCAATTGCAGCGTCGACGTAATCTTGGCTTGCTTGAGCTTCCCAGCCTGTTGCTTCTTTACGATACATTGTACCGTTTGTTTCATCTGTCCAGAACGAACCAATAGCCGCAGCCGTAGCATCAGCACCAGCAGGAACACCAGCACCAGAAAGCCATACAACTGCACCTAATTTATAACCCTTTTCTACTTCAAAAAAATGTTGATTTGTTGCCATTTTACTCTCCTCTTAAATTATTATTTTATACCCGTTTATTGTCAAATCAAAACCGCTATTATTATTTATCACTATTTGTATAACGCTATTGACTTCAATTATATCAATTTGTATGTTTCCAATATTTCCAAACACTCCAAAAATTTGATAATTAAAAAGACCGTTCGCATTTACTATGCTCAACTCATAATTTTTGAAATGTCCGCCATTTTTTAAAACTATGCCATACTTTAAAAAAGTTGTTGTATTTATTTGTTCATCAATTATTATGCTATCATTATTTAAAACTGAACCACTTAATTGCCCATAGCCGCCAGTATTATTATTTATGATTGTTAGATTGTCAATTGCGTTGTCAATCTTTAAATCTATAGTGTTCTCTTGAGTGACTAAATCAATGTTGTTTGTTTCTGTTTTTACATCTATATTGTTTTGGTTTATTTCAAAATTTAAACTATTTACTTCATTGACATAAAGATCTATACTATTTTGATTTATCTCAAAGCTTATCTCTGTATTCATAAGCTTGCCCCATTAATTTTTTATCAGGTCTTGAATTACTGACATTTTAAAAATTTCAGTTGATTGCACAACATCAACATCTATAATGCTAAACTCGCAATAATATTCTTTAGCATCAATATTCATCTCTATCGATGTTAAAACCAAATTATAAATACCGGCTTGAGTTTCTGTGTTGTCTGGAACATCGAAAGATTTTAATAAAACAGCTTCATTATTTGCGTCTAAAACTTTATTGAAAATACCAAATTTTAAAACCTTATTTGCAATATTTAAAGGTGTGGTTGTTCCATTTGCCTTGCTAAAAAAATTTAGTCTGGATATAAATGTGTCACCTTTTTTTGCTGTCAAAGTCTTATAGCTCATTTTTAAATTCCTATATTGTTTTATTTTACACTAAAAAGTTAAAAGATCAATTTTTAAATCTTTCAACTATCTGTTTTGTATCTGCGACTTTTCCAATTATGTTTTTCTTGAAGATTTTTGCACGGATGTTGTTATTATACCACAAGTGACTCTCCAGAACGCCAAACTCAAATTGCAATTTTTCTTCGGTATAATTCAATGCACTTTTACTATTGCAAAAAACTAATATCTCACGCTTGAAATTTTCCTTGCCAAATTTTTCCACATCAGCCAAAAGAGTTGGACTCGATGAATAATAGTCCTCCCAGTCGCTTGATTTTCTAATTTTCTTTTTTACACCGTTTACTTGTTTATATGCTGCTTTTGTTAATAGTTTACGCCCAACATAACGCATTCCATTCAACTCATTAGTAATAATATATACAAAACCAATTGCGGATAATGGCGGCTCTATTAGTTGCTCGTTGTGATATATCCACATATTATGTCTTTCTGAAGTGTATTGGTCTTTTTCTATTGCAAAATTCGTTTTTCAATCCATCGCTGTATTTTGAATTTTTTGGCAAGGCATAAATAAATCCAATTTTTTTGATTATAATGGTCTTCACTTCTGGTTGCATCTTGCTATCATTAATAAATTTTATAAGATTTTTTTGCTTAACGCCATCATCTCTATTTAACTCAATACTATATACTATGTCAGCAAATCCAAAACAATTTTTGTCAGTGTATACCTCACCCATGTTTTTTGCGTGGGCAGCATTCTGCGATAATACATAAAGCCAGAAAAACAAAAAAATGACAATAAATTTCATTATACTCTCCCAATCATAAAATTAGTATAACTATTTTTTTAAATATATCAAAAAAGCCCTTGTTTTTTATTTTTTATCTGTTATAATTATTTATATGGATAGTGAGCGGCATTGGCGACTGCGGTAGACTGTAAATCTATGTCCTCTGGACACTTGGTTCGACTCCAAGACTATCCACCAGAATAATTGATTGATAGAAAACTTTAAGGGTTATAAAATGATTGTTAAATTGAATAAAGCGGTTTTGTGGGAAATTTTTGAATACTTCACCGAGGGGAAGACATATATAAAAGATATAAAATTGTGGGCAAGTAATAATAAAATTATTTGTTTTGATACGATGATATATAAGCCACACGACCTTTTTATGGAAGTTGAAAACGAGAAAGAATTGAAAATTTTTTATGATGGTAATGAATTGGATATAATTAAAATAGTAGTCATATATGATGAAAAAAGAAGAGAAGAGATGTCAGTTGAAAAGTTTAAGCAATTTTTTATTGAAGAGATAATGAACTACATCGCAAAAACAAACAAATTTGAGTGGGAGTATAAATGATGTTAAATATGTTTAAAAAAGAAATATTAAATTTTGTATTTTATATTGTGTTATTATTTTGTATTGTTGGAGTGCCAATGTTTATTGGTTGGTCAGTTACAGAAGTGAATAATAAATATGGAAATTTTACATCAGCAATTTATTGGCTGTTGTGGATGTATGCAGTTTTAAAATTTTTTACAAGTAAAGTGTTATTTAAAATAGTTTTTGAGTGGTTTGAAAAACTATATAGTAAAATAAATAAGGAGAATTAAAATGAACGAAGATAATAATGGCGGTTATGAAATAGTTGGCGAAAAATTAGAGTTTTATAAAAATTTATTTGATGAGTTAAATAGTGCTCAATCAAAATTTATTTTTGAGTTAAGGAGAGACAATAAAGGTTATGTGATAGAAAATGATAAATTCAATTTTTATTCTGCATCGTTTGTTGATAGTGATTCATTTACTGAAGAATTAGGTTGGCATTGTTCTGAATTTTTAGAGGGTGTACAATTGTTTTTAAATCGTAGACTTGAAATAGAAGAATTTTATTCGGATGATGAAAAACAAGAATATGTTGATAGTTGCGAAAACTTGATTGATTTTTTATTTTGCTATCCAAACGATAAAATGTAATTTAAAATAATTCTCCTCCCCATTGCCCAGCCATAAAAAAGTTGGGCAAATTTATTTTCAAATATCTGCTTTTACCTATTTATTTTTGTTTTTTGATGTGTTACAATTATCTCATACAACAAGAAAATAAGGAGAATTAAAATGAACGAAGAACTACACGAGATTGAAAAATTAATGAGCACGACAGCAAATAAAAAAGGTGGGTATGTAAGCAATTTTTTAAAATGGGAACAAGAGTTAAATTTGAAGGAAAGAAGGCATGTACAATTAATTAAACAGCTAATGGTTCGCCAATTTCTTTTCCCAGAGCTTGCCGCTCGTGTGATGGAATATGAAGAAATTAATAATCTGGAAGACGCAGACATACAATGCATAATTGACAGCTACGAAAAGAGTGAGCAAGACATAACAAATAAATTAGTTGGAGGTGTGAAATGAAAAACAATAGATTATTATACTTGCTTTTTAGTTTTGATTTGTTAATGCATACATATGTTATTTATTTAGTAAGTAAAATTTGAGAGGATAGAAAAATGAAACACGAATTAAGACAATATCAAAAAGAATGCTTAAAAAATTTAGGAACGGCATACAAACAAGGTTTTAAAAGAATTATGCTAAAGTTGCCCACCGGGGCTGGGAAGACTTCAATTGCATCAAAGATTTTAGAAAACTGTTATAATAGCGGAAAGCGTGCATTATTCATTTGTGATAGAATTGAGTTGATTAACCAAACATCTGATCGTTTACTGTCTGATGGTATAAAGCACGGGGTTATACAAGCAGACCATATCCGTAAAAATTTGAATTATAATATACAGGTGTGTAGTATTCAAACACTTGCCCGCCGTGAAAAAATTAATGCTGATATGATTATAATCGATGAGGCTCACACTTTACATAAAGCACATATTGATATAATAAAAGAAAATCAAAATATACCGATTATCGGTTTGAGTGCGACACCATTTGCAAAAGGTTTGGGAAAGCATTTTGACAAAATGATAGTTGGTGCAACAACTAAACAACTTATAGAATTAGGTTTTTTATGCAAGCCAAAAGTATATGCACCTTCCGAGCCAGACCTTGAAAAAATTAAAGTTGTTGCTGGTGATTATGATATGCAAGAATTGGAAGAAAAAACGAACACGCCAAAACTTGTTGGTGATATAGTCGAGCACTGGTTCAAGTTGGGGTTTGGCAAGCCTACGATTGTTTTTGCTGTTAACATTGCACATAGTAAAAATATTGTTGCAGAGTTTGTTAAAGGCGGCGTGAATGCTGTGCATATCGATGCGTATACTGATAACGATGATAGAAAAGAAATTATTGAAAGTTTTAAGGCTGGGCGCATTAAAGTATTGTCGAGTGTTGATATCCTTTCTAAAGGTTTTGATTATCCGGGTGCTGAGGTTGCAATTTTGGCACGACCAACAAAATCATTGTCTTTATATATTCAACAAGCTGGAAGGGTTTTGCGTATTAATCCAGAAACAAACAAAACTGACTGCACAATACTCGACCATTCAGGCAATACAATGCGCCACGGTTTTGTCACTGACGATACCCCAGAAGATCTTGACACCGGAAAAAAACAAGAAAATACACCAGCAGAGAAAAAAGAGAAGAAAGTTATTGAGCCAGTAAAATGTCCACACTGCTCATTTATTAAAACAAAAGTTAAGTGCGAAAACTGCGGACACGAAGACATACCAAAAAATAAAGTTGAAAGCGCTGAAGGGTATTTAGTTGAATTTGATGAAAACAGTTTGCCAAACAAAAACAGTAAGAGTGCAAAATTTGTAATCACTCAAGACAAGAAAAATCTGTATGGACAACTTAAAACATTGAGTCGTTTAAAAGGTTGGAAAGCTGGGCGGGCTTATTATTTATATAAAGAGTTATGCAACGAAGAGCCAACTGAAGAAATTAAAAATGTAGGAGAACAAATGGTGACTGAACAAGTAATAAAGTATATAACATACTTAAATATTAAAAAGGCAAAAAGTAAAAATTATTTTACAAAAAGATGATAAAACCCTTTACAACATATAAAAATAGTATAATATATATAGTGTAGCACATAAAAACAAGGAGAATAAAATGGAACAATTAGGATTAATAGAATTAGGCGGATTTGAAGAAGGTAAATATGAGCAGGGCAAGATTGATTTATACACATACAATTATGACATTTTTACAAAATTGGTTCACTTGCAAAAAGATGTGGCGCTTGTAGATTATATTGATAGTGTGATTTTTGATAATAAAGAGATTGAATTAACTGATAACGCATTATTCTTTTTAGGTGATTTAAAATATAACCACTTACAAAAAATGAAGCAGGGCGAAGAGTTTAACTGGGAAATGGATGAATTGGTTTAAAAGGTGAATAATATGTATACATTAAAAACGATATTGACAAAACAAGAGTATGGAAATGACATAACTGTTTATAGTTTTAAAATTAAAGAGGATGACTTGATTTATGAAATTATGATTGATTGGTCTGGTGGAATAGATTATGAGATTATAGTTAATAATGAAAGGGAAGCATTCTTCTCGGAATATGAAAAGTTTGCAAACATAAGCGATTATTTTTTAATGGAAATTTAAAGGGGAAAGAAAATGAATATAAAAAAAGAAGTTGGAAAGAGTTAAAAAATACACTTTAGGAGAACAAAAATGACTTATAATGAAATTGATTTGGTTAATGGTAGTCTTGAGCAATTAAAATATTTGGTTGCCAAACTAAAAAAAGTAGATGCAAGAGATGTTAATTGTGAATTTAAAGAGAGTTTTTTTGGCTTTAATATGGCAAAGTTAATTATAACATACTATAAAGATAATTACAAGTATTCAATAGAGGGTCGTTCATATGTAACAAATGAAGAGTGCCAGATGGCTGGCATAACTGAGTATGAATTAAAAATAAATATGATTAATAGTTTTGTAAAAAAATGCAACAAGGAGGTTGAATATGTCTTCTAATTATAAAGTAAGACCAGATGACGAAGAAATTAGTTATATTGAAAAATTACAATACGATGCAAGCAATGATAGTTATTTTATTTTATTCAAGACTTTTATTGATAATGTTCCAGAATTTTTAGAATTTAAAATTGAGCAATGGGAAGAATTTTTTGATGGCGATGGACTTTATAAAATGGATAGAAAAATAAAGAACTATGAACTGATGAGAGACTTTATAAAAATTAAGAGGGCAGAAAAGATTTATAACCACTATGATAAACTGATTGATAAAAAAGAAAATACGACTAAAAGATTGAAAGTATAAAAACACCCCGCCTCGGCGGGGCATTACTTTATGGGTAGAAATGTTTAATAAAATTATATACGGCGGTAGCACTTGCAACGATAGCAGCAACAACAGACATTATAATTGTAATTGCTTTTTTAGCACCTTTTGATTGAGTTATTAAATCCTCAATGTTTTTCAATGATGTGCCAAAAGTGTCAAAGCGAGCATCCATCTTTTTTTCTCTCTCGTCCATCTTTTTTTCAAACTCATCAAAACGGTTATCTAAATCTTTTTGCAAATCTTTGACATTCAATTTGATTTCAATGTCTTGTTTTTCTAAATGCTCAATTTTAACTTGTAATTTTGCAATTTCTTTCTCAATGTCTTGTGTGCTCATTCCGTCTCTCAATGCCTAAAATTTTGGTTATTATACTATAAAATGCTTATTGTGTCAATTTAAATTTCTCTATATCTTAATATACTTCCAGCGGCAACAGTTGATGTGCTTGCCGCAATTTCAGCAGCAGATTGAATGTTTATCGTTCCGCTTGCTGTTGTTGTAAGTATGCATTTAATCATACCAAAAACAGTTGCTTGACTTGTTGTTGTTGTGTGTGTTGGTGTTGTTGCGTTTGTTATAGTCTGTTGAGATGTTGTAGCATTAACACCAACAAAAAATTTTGTGAATCCAGTTGCAAAAGTTGAAAAATCAGCAATTGCAAGAGTATGACCATCAGCAGCAGCATTTGCCAAATTCATTTTTACTTCTATTTCATAAGTCTTTCCAGAACCCACAGCAAAAGAAAAGTCTGTTATATTTGCAAGTGTAGTTGTTGAATTTACTGCATCCGCAGAAAGTTTTATATATGTCCACGGGTCTGCACTTCCTCCAGACGGTGGCAAGTTAATCCATTTTGATGTTGCTGTGTCATAAAACAACATATCATTGTTTGCCGGTGCTGTTATATTTATGTCAATTAATTCGCTCAAATTATCAGTTGTAGTTTGATTTATAACAACCTCAACATCATCGCCCGTATTTGTAGCCGCAACACCATTCCCAGTAAAATTTATTGATAGTGGTGATTTTGTTAATAATAAGACTTCATCTTTTATTATAACTGTTTTGCTATAAATTGGATTTGGTCGTCTGTCAGTGTAAGATGTCCAAGTTGAATTTGATGTCACAACTTCATACATTGAAATATAGCCATTAGTAAATCCTATTTGATTTATACTCACCACCCCGGTTGTGGGGTTGCATTCAATATAATTTGTTGTGCTTGCAACTAATTCAACAGTGCCATTTGCTATTGTTAAAACGCTATCGCCATTTAACACGCCTCCATAATATCCAAATGTTCTATTTACAGATGTTTTTTCTCTTCTTCCTAAGACCATTTGCGCACTCATAGCATCCGCCGCAGCATTAAAAGTTATCTCTTTTTGCTGTTGTGATGAGCTTATTAAATCTAAATTTGTTATTGAATCAGACATTATGTCACTTCTCTAAATTTAATAAATGAGCCTGTTAAAATATTTACAGCACTTGCAGCCACTTCGCTTGCAAATTTAAGTTGAAAAGTTCCATTTGCTGAAGGTATTAGTAACGCTTTGAAGTCAATCATATTCGCTCCCGCTGTGTATCCTGTTGTTGCTGTCACTGCTGAATCGCTTGCAGTCCAAAATCTTTGAAGCTCTGCTGTTGCTGTTGTTGGTATGCGTAAATAATTTGAGTTTGAACCAGCCGCAAAAGATGATGTCAATTTTATACCAGTAGTACTTGCTGCTGTTGAAAATAATAAAACACCTTCAATCTCATAAGTAACGCCAGAAGTCTCAGCAAAAGTCAAGCCCACTATATCGGCAAAGGTGGTGGTTGTATTTGCTTGATCGGCTGTTAATTTTATATAAGTCCAAGGGTCGCCGCTTGTTGTGTTTACTGTGTTGATCCATTTGCCAAGTGCTGAGCTATATTTTAAAATTTGATCGTTGGTTGGCGTAGATATTGCCACATCAAGCAATTCGCTTAACTCATCAATTATAGTAACATTTACAGTGACATCATTTCCAACCGCTGTTGCTTGAACAGCGCTTCCTGTAAAATTGATCGATGCTGGCGTTCCGGTGAGTGTCGTTCCTTCATCTTTTATTGCAAGTGTTGATGTTTTAGTATATAATGGGTTTGGTCTTTTATCTGTCCAAACAGTTTGCAATCCGCCAGATGTTGTGACTTGATACATTGGAATATAGCCAGAAGTAAATGAGCCAGTCACAACGCTCACCACCCCGGTTGCAGGGTTGCATTGTATATAATTAACAGCGTTATCTGTCAATGTTACTGTTCCGTTTGCTATATTAAAAACAGAGTCGCCATTTAAAACGCCGCCATAATAGCCGAATGTCAAACCTGTTGTTGTGCTTGCTCTGCGTCCAAGCAAAGTTGCAGGACTTGCAGCGTCTATCAATGCATTAGCTGTTGCTTCTTTAGCCGCTTGAGTTGGATTTATTAAGTCTAAATTTGTTGTTGAGTTTGCCATTTTTTATTCCATTTTTTATATTATAGTCTTTACTTTATAAAAATTCAATTTATAATGTAACCGTTACTGTTGTGCCAAACCCTCGCCCACGCAAAGTCGATAATTGATAGACTGCAAACTTTACAGAGTTTTGATCGCTTCCAAAATCTGTTACTTGTTGAGCGCTTGAGTAGTTTACTGTTGATGTTGTGCTTATTAATGTGCGAACAACTGTTGAACCGTTATAAATATCAATCTCATAATTCTCAGCGTCTTCACCTAATGGCACTTCAATTTTATTATTCCATTCATTTGTTATTCTGGAGCGTCTTGTCCAATTCAATTGTATATTGCCATCTTGAGCACGCCCCGCAGACAACTCAACTGGTGCATAGCATTCTTGAGCAACGCCCAAATATGTAAATTTTTTAGTCAATGAGTTTGATAAAGTATCGCCATAGCTCACTGCCTTATAATAACTTTCAATGTCAAAATCAGCACTTGAAAAGTCTAATAAGTCAATAGTGTTGATGTCTAACAAAATAAATCTATCGCTTGATGTGTGAGTGTTTATGTATTGCTCTGTGCCTTTTTTTCCTCGTAAAAATCCAGTTAATTTATAAGTGTTTTCAGCGGTCAAAACTGCATTTTTAAATTGCAATATCTCGTTGCCAATCAAGCACAAATTGCCCCCGTTCAAAACACTCAACTCATCCAAACTTGATAATAAAGAGCTTGTTTTTACAGTGACAGAATTACTCTCATCAAATATATAGCCGCCCAGCCAATTGCCCAGAATTGTTGTTGCATAGCCAATTTTTGCATCTCTGGTCAAAGTTCTCCATTGCGTGTATGTCTTGCCAGCGTCTTTTGATTCCATTAATGCCGCACCTTTCCAACCCGTGCCAACATAACCAGAGCTTGCAACATAGCATCCTCTTTTGTCATCCATATCACGCAATAGTGGAATGTCAAGAAATTCAAGATTTGTCGGTGTTATATAGTCAATAGTTTGGTCACGAGATGGAATGCTTGCGCCCACAGCTTCTTGCTGATATTTTGTGATGTCTTCGGTTACTGCTGTTATTTTATAGATATCATTTTGTTGCTCAATATCTGTGATGCGTAAAGAATATAAATCGTTATTTTTCCAAACACTTATAACAACTGTTGGCTCAAGATACGCATATTTTTTTGGCAATGAAAAAGTTACGGTATTGCGTGATTGCCACGAATCTTGCAACAATACATCAGTTATTTGTTTCGCTTCGCTACCTGTGAACGACATTGGAAGCTCGATGCTTATAGCATTTACAGCACTTGTATTCTGGCGGCGTGAATATTGCGTGCCAGTTTGATAATCTCCGTCGAGGTCTTGATAGCTTATAGTTATTTCTGCTGGCAAGTCAACATCTTGTCTTCTTTCAATTTCTAAATTCTCGCCAGCGTCAGCGCCATAACTATGCGCCGCAACATCACTCATAGGAATTTCAATAACTGTTGCGCCACCTCTTTCAACATATTTCAATTTTCCATCTGATTCAACACCATCGATAAAATATGCTTGTTGTAATGGTTCTAAAATTGAGCGCAAAGAATTGCGACGAGCAACCACATAACCATTAATTGTTTTAGTCACACCTTCAACATTTAACAAATCAAGACTTTCTCCACTCTTAACAAATAAATCTTTTATAACATCTTTTAAATAAACAGTTGATGCGGTGACTGGTGATATCATTGCGTGATATTCGAAATATGGCGTATCTCTGCCAAAGCTAAAAACAGTATTATTTTTTACATCAACCATCGTTGAACTTAAATCATAACCGCTATAATCAAATTGCTCAACTGCTATTCCATCAATCAACTTATAAATTACATAGCCGCTCAAATATCTATCGCATAAATAAATATCTTCGTCACTGTTAGTGATTAGAGTGTTTACGCTTCCTCCGCTTCCAGTTGCTCCGCTGTAAATTGTTGATACAAAAACAAAGTCATAGTCGTACTTATCAATGCGCCAATTTGTTGAAACTGCTGTGTCTCTATATGCTATATAATAGTGATTGTCTGTCAATGCTATATCTTTTACATCATAGCCAACTGGCTCATCAACAATTAAAAAAGTATCATTTTCTAAATTCATTAAACTTATTTTATTTTCAATTGTTAATGAAACAGGTTGAAAAATAGCAATAGCACGATTATTGACTTTTACACCTTTTGAGATTTGAGTATTTATCCACCCCGCCAAAATTTCTGTATCTTCCAAAATCGAAGTCACTGGCTCATCAAGCAAATTATTAATGTATTTCTTTGTTCCATCGTTCCACATAATAAAACTTTTATGCATTGACAAACGAGGAAATAAATTATAATTATAATCTCCTTTGCCAAACACTGAACCATCATCAGTGTTTGAGTAAATTGGATATGTATCTGCATTATAATATGCATCATTATAATAAAATTTGTCAATGGTAAAATTTTCCATTTCGATGAATTCGTCAGCAGTTAAAAAACCATACTTTAATGCATTAACTGAATTTTTATAAACTTTTGGACTGTCTGCCAATACTTTTGGCATTATATATGTATTTGCGCCAGAGCTTTCATAAACTTTTGATACTTGCACAAATTGTGGTGCTTCTGTTCCTTCTTTTATAACTTCAAACTCAATGTTTTGTATATGATTTCCATGATCTGCAAGCTGTAAATTATCAAAAACAACATAAGCTGTTCCGCGATATGCGCTCGTTTTATCTATACCTTCAAGTGCTTGAATTAAAGGATCTGGCATCTGATCTGATGTGCCTTTGTAAATTCTTAATGGAATTTTTTGCGAGGCGAGTATGCTTTCATTTGTTGCACTTGCGCCAACATTATATATAAGAACATTATTGATCCAAATTCTTGCAATATCTTTTATAACACCCTCACATAAAGAAACTGCCAAACTTTGCGAGTATGAGTATGTAATTTGTGTTTGCTCTGGTCCACCTTTTCCAGCTTCTTGTCTATTTTCTGTTTCAATTTTTGGTGTTGACCATATAACATTGCCTCCTATTCGAGCCTTTTTGTAAACTAATGGAACCATATTTCCATAAGTTGAAACTGTGATTTTTAGATCTGATAATTTTGGGCCAACAGCATCAGGCAGTTTTTCTGGAAACAAAAGACTACCAACCAACATTCCAACGACACCACCTATGCCGGGGAAAAAGTAATTACCAACTATTGCAAGTGCTTGTGCTGCCATATTAATCCTTTAAATTTTTGAAACGATAAGCGCCACGAATTCTCTTTTGCCAAACTTCATCTATGTCGTGCTCTGTAACCTTGCGTGCTGTTGCGAAACTGTGTATAATACGAATAGGGTTGACATTACTAACCATTGCAATATGCTGTGGGTATTGGTCAAATGCGAATATAAGTAAATCGCCCGCCTTCAAATCTTCCATATTGATTTTTACAAGGTATTGTTCTATAGTGTTTTTGAATAAATCTTTATCAGGCATAAAACTATAATTTGTTGCTTCTGGCGTCTCGTATTCAAAAGTATTTGCAACACCAATGACGAATCCGGCGCAATCAACACCGCCTTTGTGCTTATCAGTTTTCTTCAATCGACCCTGATGCTGGTACTTTGTATCAATCCAAGTGTATGCTTCTTCTAATAAGTTTTTTCTATTAAATTCTTTCATTTTTATGTTCCAGTTATCATTCTATCGTTGCCCGGAATCAAATTGAATCCGTAAAAATTTATTATATTATTAAAGCGTCCGTGGCAAGTGCTTGCTAATTTATCGCAACCCGCTGAAATTTTATAAGTGTCGCCCACCTGAATTTGGAAAACAGCAGCATCATGAATATGAACATAGTTTGGGCGATATGTTTTTATATCAAATTTAAGTCCTGCATTGTTTCCAGTCAGCCATTCCACCACTCCATCTTTAAAATATTCCGAAACTATTTTTTTAGTTATAACGCCACCGCTTACATAATCAGTGTAAAGCGTGCCATCTGATGATTGAAGGCTAAAAGTGTTATTTGTCAAGTAAGTCACTGCAAATGTCTTTCCATTTAATTGTGTCATTCCAATAACTTCTGAGAAGGTCACAAACTCGCCAGTCGACAAGCCGTGGTCTGTGCAGCTTATAACAATTGGATTTGCTTTTGTTGCTCCAGTTATTGTTTTTTGATATGTGCTATTTGTTTGGTTTAAACTTGTATCAATCCAAGAGTGTTGATCAATCAATTCTTCAACGCTTCCATTAAAAGTATAAGTTGCCAAATCTATACGGCAATTAGAGTCTCCAAGATTGGCAACACAATTCGGTGTATATATACGCCCAGTTGATTGTTGCAATGCTTGAGTTATTCCTCGCATTTCTGCGTTATATGTATTTCTTGCTGTTTTAATTTGTCCAAGTCTTCCAGATTTTAAAAATAGATGACCCATTGACAAATCTTCATAATTTACTTCCATAATTTGAACAAAAGCATAATCCCATAATCCTGCTTGTATGTCTGCGTCTGTCATTTGGTCATTATTAATAAATGTCACATCTTTTATTGCTGTTGGAACATTGTTCAATGCAGATGTTAATTCTAAATTATCAACACTAAGTCCAGCCGTATTTTTTATGGCTGAGATGGTGTAACCTGTTGTTGCTTCGTAAAAAACAGATTGATATTCAAGATCTTTGTTTAAATCAGTAAAGCCATAAATATTTCCATCTTTGCGTGTTATCTTCCAAAGCGTGCAAATAGTGGTAGTTTCTTGAGCGTAGTGCGCTTTGAGCGCTGCTGACATATTACGCATAAGATTTCATCCTTAACTCAACAATTGTTATATTATCCAATTCAATTAATCCTGATGTTGTAAATCCTGCATTTAGTGTGTCAATATCAAAACGGCAAGGAATATCAAACTCAAATTCGGCGGTTAATACATCAGTTGGCTGAGGGAATAATGAAATAGTGGCAAGAACAGAAGCAATAGAATTGCTCACAATTATATCAAATGTAAATTCTGTTGCGTTGTAAACTGTAAAATATTTGTTGTTTATCGCTGTATTGCCAGATACTCCAGAGATATAAATTATTTGCCCGTTGGTGTATCCGTGCGCCAAACTTGTTGTTATGGTTGCAGTTGACCCGCCAGTTGTTATTCCAGAGAGGTTTTTTGTATTGGTTGAAATAAAAGACACAACCCCAGTTGTGTAGTCAATTGTGTAGTGAGTTGTCAATGTTTGCAATACAGTATTTTTATAAACTTTTAATGTGGCTGACACTGGTTTATATATATCACGATAGAAATTGAATCCGCTGACAAAATAACGCTTTGTCAGTTGATATGTCATTTTACCTGTGCCAACGCCCTGCCCAAGTCTTCCTGTTGTTGTGCTTGCTGTGTAGTCGTTGAAGTCTTTAAATCTAAAGCCATAAAACTTACCTTGGCAAGCATTGAAAAAGTTTTGCAAATTAACGAAGCTTAATGCACCATCTGGTTGTTTTGTCACTGCCCCGGCGTCGATTGAATATATAGATCTTGTTTGCGTCCAATTTCTATTGCGCTGTTCAAAGCCGCCATCGTTCTCAATAATGTTTGTTCTGAATTCCATACCACCTCGTGCAAACACTGACAAATCTTCTGGAAATCTTGCATTTTCTATAAAACTCATATCCACGCCCTTATTTTTTACTATAATTATATTTTAAATTTTTTTAAAAAAAAAGCAAAAAACACTTTACACGATATAAAAATAGTATAATATATATAGTGTGATACAATAAAAAGGAGAATAAGATGGATAAAAATTTATTGGATAATATAATTGATGAATACTTTTTAAAAAATGAAATAGGTCTTATTAATATGTTAAGGGGTAAACAAGCTCCAATGGGTCTTTTAGAACAAATTCTTGAAATGCAAAAACAACAAATAGAAGAAGATATTTTGAAAGAAAAAGAACATCTTGAGAAAGCTATTCCAGAAGCAAAATCAACAACTAAAAAATTAAAAATTTAAGGAGAATAAAATGCAAAAAGTAAATTGGGATAGAATATATTATATACACGAAGAGATTGAAAACTATTTTTTACTTAAAAAACTATTGAAGAATAGAAAAGAAAATAAAGAGACTATCAAAAAGACTATTGACAACTTGAGAAAAATTAGGGAGGACATATATTATTATGGATACTAAAATGCAAAACATTGACATTATAAACGAATATCTAAAAGATGTAAACTGTATTTTAAAAGTTAAGCAGAACAGTGAAAGATTCAAAGATTTAAGCTTTGCCAATTATAGTATTCAAGTGAAGTTTGTTGGTGGCGGTGGTTTTACTTTTACAGTTTACGAAGAATTAAAAAGCAAGACTGTTGAAGATTTAATAAGTGTTATACTTTCAAATTTGGATTACTTGAAAGACTATGACGATTATGACAATCGTATGATTGAGTTTGCCAATAAAATAAATGAGGTATATGATTTTTTAGAGTGCTATGAGTATAACACAACTTGCAAATATATAAAAGAAAATAATAAAAGTATTGACAGATTAAAAATTTAGTTATTTCTTCTTATTGCACTATTGACGCCAGCCCCCGCACTCGCAGCGATTTGCATTTGGGTTCTGCGGTCTGGCGCACTCTGTAAAATAAAGTTATTAACATTATTGACATTGGTTGACTTGCCACCCATTCCTTCAGCATTGTTATATTTTGCTGGAACAACAGCCTCGCCCTTATGAATATATGCAAGTCCATCTTGAGGAACATAATTTGTTCCAGTATCCAAGAAGCCAAGAAAACCACCAATTGATGACAGTATACCACCCAAACCACCACCAGATGAACCTCCAGAGCTTCCGCCAGAAGAACCACCGCCCATATTGAATAATGAACTAAATATGTCACCTAATCCACCGCCGCCACCGCTTGATGGTGTGAAAATTTTATCAATTATTTTGTCAGCAGCCATTTGCAACATTTTATTTGTTATCGTATTTAATGCGTTCATCATTGCATCTTTAAAGTTTTTTGGCGACTTGACAATATCTTGCATCATAGTGCTAAAAGCTTGCTTTGTTGTGTTAACCATTGCAATTTGATCTTTATTCTGTTCCAAATAAATTTTTGAATTTTGCTCAGCCAATTTCGTTTTATGATCAATTTCAAGTTTTTCAATCTCGGCGTGTATTTGTGATAATGCTTCAACATCGCCAGCATACAATCCTTTTTTCTTTTCGTAGTAGTCAAGCGTTGCCAAATATTGAGTGTCGATCATTTGCAATTCACTCTTGAGCATCTGTTCTTGATTAATATTTCCCATTGCCAATTCTTGATCTAAAAATGTTCTTTTTATATCCAATTTTGCTTCTTCATTTGCTCGTGCTATTTCTAAATTTTGGATGTTGACAGCTTTTTGTCTTCTTTCCAAATCTGCATTAAGTTTATCAGCGTTAGCAGCGATATTGTTTGCCCTTTGATTTTCTATGAGCATAAGCTCGCCCTCAAGCTTTATTTGCTCAGCTTGCAACTTTAAAACATCAGCTTTATTCGTGCCGGGTGCTTTTTGTTCTTTTGCATTTTGTGCAAGTTTTCTTTCAAGTTCTTTCTTTTCAATCTCGGCGTCTTTATTTATTAACTCAGCTTTTTTGGCATAAAAATTTTCAACTGTTATTATTTTACGATTAAATAAGTCGTCATTTATTTCGCTCTCTCTGTCTTGCTGTTCTTTTAATAATGCAATCTCTGCTTCTATTCGTGCGTTAATAACAGCAAGCTCAGCATCACCAATTGCTTTTTGTTTTGCTTTTGCATCACTTACACCGCCGCCTCCAGTTGTTGGTGCTTTATAATCTTTTCCGCCTGCTGGTGGTTTTGGTGGTACTTGTGTTGGTTCATTTTTATATGAGCCTAAATTGTCAATATCTTTCTTTCCATCGTCAAGAATTTTTTTAATTTCTTTTGTTGTTTTTCTTGCATTGTTTTCAATATCTGACATACTCTTTTTGAAAGCATTTGTCATTGGTGCCATTGATCCAGAGGCAATTGATTGAATAACACCATTTACAACACGACCAAAACCTGCTACAACAACAAGTGCGCCATTGACATAATTTTCAATAAGTTTGAAAGCAATTTGAAACGCAACTCGTAAATCTATGACCGCAATTTTAAGAAAACCAAGATAGTTTTGGAATGTTTGCAAATCACTTGTTGCACTTCCGCCGCCACCAAAAATTGAAGTTATAAGCCCGCCAATTAATTTAAATATTGGACTAACAACCGAAAACATAGCAGAAGCAACATCAGCAATTGCACTCAATACAGTCATAAAATATTCTAAACCAGCTTTTACAAATTGAACAATGACAGGTCCATTTTCTATAAACCATTCAGACATTTTTGTGAAAACTGGCATTAAATATCTTGCAACAGTATTTCCAACGCCTTGCATTACATCACCCAAATCATTTTTTGCATTTTTATATGATTCAATTAATGCTGTATCACCAGCCAAAGTGATTCCTAATTCATTATGTTTTTTAGTTTCTTCATCAAGGTTTTCATTCATTGCCTTGCCAATTTTTATAACTTCATCAACATTTTTTCCATACAATTCCATTGCAAGCATGTCACGATCAATACCAGACTTATGCTCATTCATTACCTTTATTGAATTTTGCATTATCTCTTGAGAACTCAAAAGATTGCCATTATTGTCTCTTGTTGCAATTCCTAACTCTTTGAATCTATCCTCATTTCCTTTCAAATTGTTTGTCATTTTTCCAATAACAGACATATAAGAATCTGCACTTGTTCCAGCATCTTCTAAAATAGTTGATAATGCAGCCGCCTGAATTGCTGTCATTCCAAGTCTTTGACTCATTATTTGTGTTTTATTAGAGCTTTCAACCATATCATTGATTGAATTTGATATGGTTGAAAAAACCATTTTTACAGCTTCAAGAGCAAGAAAGCCTTTAAATAATGTTCCTAATTTTGAAAACGTCGACGTGAGACTACCCAAGCTCGACTCCATCGATTTGGTCGTTTGCTTGACTTTATTATCTGCTTTTTCTAATTCATTGACTAAATCTTTTGAATTACCTGTTATGCCAACGTCGATGTTATCAGTAGCCATCTTATTCCTTTTTTAAATCATTCTAATTTTTCTCGCCTCGCCAGTGTGTACACCCGGCATCGCTGGCATTGATTCAACAAACTTTTTATTCATCTCTTCAATGTCTTTTGGCTCTTTTTCTGTTTTTCTTTCTATACCCATATACGCAGCAACCAACTGATGGATTGGCGGGTTATCTTTTTGATATTCGTTAATTTGTTTTAGTTGTATTAGGTCAACATTTTCTTTTATGTATTCAAAAGTCCAACCAAAACAGGTTATGAGGTGAACATATATCTCACCCCAGTTTATTTTTTTTTATTACCCTTTGAATTTTCGTCAGCGCTTCCAGACACTAAACCAGACACGCCCATAATTGCACCAACAACTTCTTGCACATTGCTCAAATCAAGCATTTCCGCAACTTCTTCTCTTGTTATTTTTGGGTAGTTTCTTTTTAGTGATGAGAACGCCAAATCAATTGCAACGCTTGCTTGTTTGTTTGCTTTCATCTTTCCAAAGTTTTGAAAGTCTTCCTCAAATCTTTCAACAACACCCAAAGCCAATGGGGGGAATGTGTAAGACTTGCCATTTAATTCAACATCAATTCCTTTAATCATTTTTTAAACTCCAATCAATTAATATAATTTTATAACAATTTAAAACAAAATCAATTTACAACTATCAGTGAGAAATCAAAAACAAAGTCAACAATTTTTTGTGCTCGCTCAGTATCCTCGCCTAAAATTTTCACAGTAGTTTCAACATTGATGTCATTGTGTTCAATTAGTAAACTTTTGAACGCTAACTCAATGAATAAATATGTTTTTTCTTCTTGCGTCATATTTATATAGTTGCCCAACTCTTTTCTGCAATGTGCCAAACTTTCTTGATGCAACTGTGTAAAAGTATATTTTTTGTTATCGTGCTCAACTGTCATTTGTTTAAACATTTTTATTATCCTCATTAAAAACTTTATTTTTTACAAAAACCTCATCAACCATTATTGTTGCGAATATGTTAAATAAGAAAATACAGAATAGAGCAAAGTTTATTGCTGTCAACTGTTGCACGATAATCATATCCAAAACAGTGAAGCCGAAAAAAATTAAATTCAATATAA
>JAUPLS010000175.1 GCA_030836805.1 Campylobacterota bacterium
AATCTTTTGCCGATACAATAGGTACTATCAATACCTCCGGAATAAAAACAGAGAGTATCTTCCTGATATTCTTCAGATAAAGAAGATGGCAATATCGTATCAAAACTGATTTGAATATCATTAAAATGTGACGGCATCCACATGGACCATATCTGTGACATTTTAATTGCGTTTGAGACAGTAATGTTGGTGCCGCTGCCTTCGATATGAAGATCAGCATTCAATCGCATTGCGATTGGAAGAAATAGCCATACAGCGAAATCCTGTCTTGCTTTATTGACAGGAACAGACGATAGCGTATGCAACTCGATTAAATCCTTCTCTGATGAAACTCTTATGATATTCTCATCATATGAAACACAAACATTCAACTTCTTACGCATAAACTGCCTGCTTTTTAGAGATTATAACGTATAGCAATTTAATAGCGGGTGACCCGTTTTAAATGTCTTATATTTTTATAAAATCATTTTTCAAAAATTTTAAAATTTTTGATTTCAATAGATTCAAATTTTATATCCTCGCGTCTAATTTCCTTCAACATTTTAACAATCTCTTCTTGTTTGGCTTCATAGGAAAGAGGCATATAGGGATAATTTTGCAATAGAGCAACACCACGATTTTTGTATGTATTGCCATCAAACGCAAGATAAGGAACCCGATATATGTAGGCAAATATATTCGGATGCTGCCGCCCGCCGACAAGAAGCATTGCTCTGGAAAATATAGCCATTGCTTCATAATAATTTACATTGGGTGTCCGAAGAACAATTAAATCATATTTTTTTTTCAGCTTATAAGCAAGGTAGATGTCTGTTTTTGCATTTGCCATAAAAACAATGGGGATCCCAAAAAAAACAGTTTTAATAGAATCCAAAATCTTATCCATTTTTTCTATAGAGTTTCTATTTCTATTTAGGATTGACGAACCGGTAACCGAAACAAATTGTTTGGGAAGCTTGTATTTTTTGATAATCTCATCAATTTCTCTACTGCCAATCTTTGGCAGTCCATAAACTGCGTCAGGAATCAATTGACATTTTTTAATTCCAATCTTTTTAGCATATTCCCAAGAAAGCGGCTCTCTGACTGAAACAAAATCACATAAGTTGTAAATTTTTGATAATAAGGCTTCTAAATCGGGCCGATTATTCAGATCAATTGTTTGATTAATAGATGCAATGGTTTTATGTTTCATTTTTGCCAAATAAAGCATGCCCATAAATCGAATCAAGTGGCCGGAAGCATAATGTACCGCTCCTTCGCCATTAAAGCAGACATGCGTGTATGCATCAAAAAAATTTTCAGGTATATTCATAAGCTTTAAAATTTTCAAAATATTTTTTTTATTGTCACTTAGAAGTGCTTTTTTTAAAAGAAAATTGTAGTAATAACGAAAAATTTTTATTTTTTTAAACGGAAGATCCGGTAAATCTATCGGTATAAATTCTGCATCGGGATATTCTTTGGAAATTAAATAGTGTATCCCTGCTGATGTTGCCTGTCCACCCCAATTACTAGATTTAAATGTGTTGATAAAATATGCTATTTTCATTATCTTTTCTACTAATTATAACAAAAATTTAAGTTTCATAGCAATTTCATCTATTGAAGACTGTGCCAAAGGCAAAAATGTAAATTTTGTTTTTTGAAAATCAAGAAACTTATTTATTTTTATTCTTTTGATATGCCCGTCCTCTGAAAATTTCTCTAAAATTTTTTGATAGTTTTTATCAGGATTGGCATGCTCAGAGCCAAGAACATAAGTTTCTTTTTTTCTTGCCGAAATGGCCTCACTGATCATCGAAGAACTGTCTTCGGTAACAAAAACCGATTCGCACAATCCCAAATACGGCAATAAAACTTTTTCTGCCTGCTTATGGTATTCAACAAAATACGCACAATGCCTATCCAACTCTTTTTTTAATTTTTGTTCTATTTCTAGCGGCGTTCTTCGGGAAGTCGTTATCAGCCATTTAACGTTTTTTTCTTCCGAAATTTTCTTAATAAACTCAACAAGATAAGCATAAAATTCTACATCATACTTATAGCCCGATCCGTCCCCTCCGACCAACAATGTGTAGTAGGTTTCATTTTTATCCAAATGATGCAAAGACGAAAAAACATCTGCTTCTTTTTTGAGTATCTCTTGGGTGATCGTATTTGGCGCAATATCAAGTATAACTTGATTATTATAGCCAAGGTCGATGACTGTGGTGATACATGCAAACAGCTCTTCATGCAGTCCCCTCAAAGCACCGTTTAAAATATTTTTGGCTCCGTAAGCCAACGACAGCCATGCATTTAGATTTGACGTATTGCCACCTGTTGAAACGATCAAATCAGGTTTGTTTGCAGGAAGGGTAAATTTTTCATAAAAGTATTTGATATATTTTAAACTATTCTGATTTTTAAAAACAAACGGCAGTGCATTTAAAAGATATCTGAGCAGTTTACGGCTTATTTTATTTTTTATTTCTATCTCGCAATAGTCAATTTTTAGATCAGGATAAATTTCTTGCAAGGCTAACACTATCCCCTCCGTTTGGTTGTAGTGCCCGGGCTTGTTGTCTTTTATGGCCAATACATTCATTTTTGAAAAACCTTATGATACACTTGAATTGTTTGTGCTGTCATATTTTCAAGGGTAAATGTATTTTTAGCTTTCTTGAAGATTTTCTGATATTCAATGATATTCTGATCATAATCCTTTTTAAAGTCATTGACTTTCTTTGCAAATAGTTTGGGATCAAAAGGTGAAATATATTGAGATGTAATAAACTTTTTGATATCTGCCACATCTGTAGATACGATAGGTGTACCTAAAAGTAATGATTCTGCAAATACATAAGAGAACCCTTCTCTCCTTGAAGAAATCACTAACAAATCGCTGGACTTAATCATACTTTTTGTAAATTCATTTTCAATGTTGCCTGCAAATATTATTCTATTGTCTATATTTAATTTTTGGGATAATTTTTCTAATTTTTCTCTATCCGAGCCATCTCCAATGAGTAATAATACAATATCATGATCCATATATTGCATACTTTCAATCAACAGATCAAAGCCTTTTGCTTCGACCAATCTTCCGACACCACAAATAATAAATTTATCTTTGGGAATATTGAAGTGCTTATGTAAATCTATATCGATATTATCTGCTATTTCGATTCCATTATAAACAGTTTCTTTATTGTCTATATTTAA
>JAUPLS010000025.1 GCA_030836805.1 Campylobacterota bacterium
ATTTTTTTTGTACGGCAGAGCGGCTTTTTTCCATATGTATCACAAAGACGTTTTTATTTTCTACATGCTTATAGGCAAGCGAATAGCCCAATTTGTCCAAAATACTATTGACAATATAAAGTCCCAGTCCAAAACCGGAGCTGCGTTTTTCTTCCTGCGTAAAAGGTTCTGTGTAGTACGAAAGAGGTTGCTTCAAAGCTTCCCCCTCTGAGATAACCGCAATATTTTCGCCGATTGACTTAAGCCAGACATGTTTGTTTTTGCTGTATTTTATACCGTTATCCAAAAGATTTTTGATCGCTAGCGAAAGCAACTTGATATCAGTATAGATTATTTGATTATCTGCTTGAATATGAATGCGTCCCTCTTCTGCCATCAACAACTCCTGTGCTTTTTTAAGCACTTCTTGGAGTGTCATCTTCTCCAATACGGGCTCAAAACCCTGTGTCGTCACTCTCTCGATCTGTGCAAGTTCCAAGATAAGCTCATTCATACGCTCAAAGGCACGAACAAGTGTTTTTTTCGTAGGATCATCTTCCTCCATCATCTCCACAATAATACGCCCTTTGGTAATAGGTGTTTTAAGCTCATGCATCAAATTACGCATAAAAAGATTTTTTGAAGCACTCAAAGCATTGATATAGCGTATGGCATCATTAAAACTTTTGGCTATTTTACCGATCTCATCGTCATGGACATAGGTAATGCGTATTTTCGTATCCCCTTTGGCAAATTGCTGTATCTGTTTATGGAGTTTTCTTAGGGGAAATAATTTTTTAAGCACTGCCAGATAAAGAAGCAACAAAAGCCCTATGAGAAAAATACCCGAAGCCAAAGCAATCTCAAAATAATAATTTTCAGGCCTGTCGTCTATAAGCATTAGGTTGTATTTCATGCGTTGCACGTAGACATATTGCGTTTCACCGATCTTAAAGACTCTTACCTGGCCCAAGATGGATCCTCCTGAAAAGATCGTTTGCCCACTTTTTGCTATCTTTTCTTTAATCTCTGATATTTTTTTTTCGGATACAGGCTTCAGATAGAGTTCTTTATAGAGTTTTTCAAGCGTCTCTTTGTCCGGATTAAGCTGCAAATTTGAAAGAAACGTGATAGAGATAAGCTGATAGCGCTTAAACTCCTCTATCTTGTAGCGATTTTTATCCCAAGAAAGAAAAAGCAAAAAAGTTGCTATCAAGATTGCAATAGCAACAGAAAAAAGTATATGAATAAAAGTGGTTACGGATAGATTTTTCATACACGGTCTGTCAAAAGATACCCTACGCCTCGAATCGGTTTGATATAGATATGCTCGGGGTCAATTTTAGCAATTTTTTGTCTAATGCGAGAGATGATGACATCAATATTCTTAATGGAACTCTCATCATCGATATGCTCACTTTCATAAAGCAACTGTTCTCTGGAAACTGATCCATTCTTGTGTTGTACAAGCATCAACAATACATCATATTCTGCGGCAGTCAATTCAAGCAATTCTCCCTTAAAAGTGATGGTGTGTGCTTTTTGATCGGCTACAAAGAGATTGACAGGTTTTTGTATTTTTTCTTCCACCGCATGGGTTCGCCTGAGAATCGTTTTAATGCGCGTGACAAGTTCTCTAGGGTCGTACGGCTTTGGCATATAATCATCCGCGCCTCTTTCCATCCCTATGACTTTATCCGTTATATCATCTCTGGCGGAAGAGATGATAATGGGGATGCTCGTCATCTCTCGTATTTTTGGGATCACTTCAAGCCCGTCCATTCCGGGCAAAGTGAGATCCAATATAATCAAATCAAACGTATGTTGCGTAAGCAAAGAAAGGCCGATATAGGGATCTTCCGCATTTACCACTTCCATATCAAACTTTGTAAGGTAGTTGGTCAAGATGAGTGCCAATTCAGGGTCATCCTCAATAATAAGTATCTTAATAATCTTCAATCCTTTATTTTTTATGATACAAGGTATCGTTTTCATTATAATCCAAATAGACTTTGGTAATTGCTATAAGGAAAGAGGTTGTCGCGGGACCTAAAATCATACCCCAAAATCCATACGTTCCCATTCCTGCCAA
The DNA here is from genome assembly GCA_030836805.1 of Campylobacterota bacterium. GTDB lineage: Bacteria > Campylobacterota > Campylobacteria > Campylobacterales > Sulfurovaceae > Sulfurovum. The sequence continues at coordinate 2,072 of JAUPLS010000025.1, forward strand.
AATAGAGAAAAAGATAATAAGCTCATTGATCTCAAAAGTACTTTTAAGTAAATCCTCTTTGATTATTTTAATGATAATAGGCTTAATAAATGTATCAGCGATCACCGAAATGACAATAATCGAATATCCCACAATGAAAATCGCAGTATACTCATTGATATTTGTCCAGCTATAAAGAGCCACGGGCCCCCAAACAACAACCCCTCCCACAACGGGTATCAAAGAGGCAAATCCATAAACTATCCCCAAAAGCAAACCGTTAAATCCAAAAAAACTTGCCATTACACCAAACAAAAAACCTTCAAAAATAGCGGTTACAACAACAGAATAAAGCACAACTTCCATTGTCGCAGAAACCTCCTGCAGCATCTTTGTTCCTTTTGCAGGAGAAACGGGAAGTAAGGTTAAAATCACTTCAAACAAACGATTTCCATAGTAGTTAATAAAAAAATAAAATACGATAACCAAAAATATATTTTTAATAAATCCAAGCCCCGCGCTCCCGGCTGTAGCAAAGTAAGAAGCTGAATCTTTCACGTAGCCTGCAATCTTTTCATCATCCAAATATTCCTCTCCCAGCCGGCCAAGGAAAGGAATATTTTCTACGGAATGTCTCACCGTTCCTATCATTTCTTTGATTGTTGCCGAATCCAGTTTTGTTATATATGTTACGCCGGTGGTTGTCAGATAAACAATAGGCACAAAAAGAAGCAACGTCAAAAGCAGCGACGAGATGCCTGCACTCAATTTGGACGAACCGGTAAAATTCATAAGTTTTTTTGTCAAATTAAATGTTGCCATAGTCAATAATACAGCCACAATCATTGCAAGCAAAAAAGGTTTATAGATGCTATAGGCGCCTATAATCGCCAAAACAAACAATGCCGTGATCATCAAATTTGTTTTAGACATCAAACAATTCCTGATGGATATTTTCTTTCCTTAAAAACGAGCAAAGCCCTTTTTCAATTCCCCTCACTCTTGTGCTTGCACTCTCTTTTGAGAAAGCCTCGTCTTTTGACTTGGGGAGTCTCTTTTTATTCAAAAAGACCCTCCTTGAGCCCGCCAAGCTTAAAATGCTCATAGCTTTTTTGTGTAGCAATACGTCCTCTTGCGGTTCTTTCTATGTACCCATTGGCGATAAGGTAGGGTTCCAAAACATCCTCTATCGTGCCTTCATCCTCACTAAGTGCGGCTCCGATTGTACCAAGTCCCATCGGTTTGCTTTTTGCACTGACCAATAATTCAAGCAAACGGATATCCTGCTCGTCAAAAC